>JBCBST010000047.1:0-21883 GCA_039819115.1 Bacteroidota bacterium | reverse complement strand
ACAGGCTGCGAATAAAAAAATGAAAAGGGGTGTACAGACTATTCTCCGATTAAAATCTGGAAAGCGCTCATTCCAATGATGGCTATGGTAACCCAAAACCCAATACTTTTTGGCGAGCATTTTTCCAGGGCTTCGGGAATCAACTCCACAAACACCATCCAGATCATAGCACCGGCAGCCAGGCCCAGGCCAAAGGGTAGATAGTCCCGGAAAGCTTCCACAAAAAGAAAAGCCGGAACTGCCATGAGAGGTTGGGGTAAACTGGAAAAAATACTCCAGCCCATAGCCTTTAAAGGCGGAGTGCCTTTGGGAACCATCACCAGACTGATAGCTAACCCCTCCGGTATGTTATGTACAGCTATGGCTGTCGTTATAAACAACCCAAACCGAAGGGTATCGGCAAAAGAAACGCCAACACTCACCCCTTCGGCAAAGGAGTGTACCGTCATTATTGCAAGGAACAACAGCATGTTTCGTTTCTTCCCATCAGCTACTTTTTCAATGTCCAGGTCTTTATCCAATGCTTTATCAGCAAGAATCACCAATAACGCACCGGCAATGACTCCTGCCAGTGTCATCCATTGATGCTCCTCGTACCCTTCCATCATCAGATTAAAACTGGCAGCGAGCATTAAGCCTGCAGCAATGGCATTCGCCCGGCCAATAAAAGACTCGGATAACGTCTTTATGAAAAAGAAGGGGATGGTACCAAGACCTGTAGCAACAGCCGTAATGAGAGCGTACAAAAAGACCTGTACGACCGGAATGTCAAATACCTCCATACAAAGAGCTAGTGCAACGGTTAGGTGTGAAGATTATGTGCTTACGCTTACAGATTGTTTCCAGGTCACTTGTCTCGCCAATAGCCAACATCCGTACAGAATAAGCGGGACACTGAGCCATTGCCCGACATTAAGCGTCCAGTCCATAGCGAACTCAGCTTGCGGTATTTTTGTGAACTCCAGTAATAACCGACCGGTAAACAACGTGACCAGAAATACCCCAAATAATGCTCCTTCTGGTGGCCGGTACTGAAACCTGCGATAGATGATCCAAAGCAGGGTAAATACGCCAACACAAAGCAGAGCCTCGTATAGCATGGTAGGATGCCGTGCAACTTCACCTTCTGCACCTCTCAGATTTGTAAATATCACAGCCCAGGGCGCATCTGTTGGTCGCCCGTAAATCTCAGAATTGAAGAAGTTACCCGTTCGGATAAATGCCCCACCAATGGCAGCGGGTATAGCAACACGATCGACCAACCAGAAAAAGTTCATATCGCTTTTTTTCCGTGTGATGAGAACAAGGGCAGTTACAATACCGATTACGGCTCCATGACTGGCTAATCCTCCGGTCCAGACAGCAGGAATTAAATGCAGATTCTGAGAGTAGTACTCCCAATCATAAAAGAATACGTGCCCCAGACGAGCCCCGATGACGGTTGCAAGTAAAATCCAGGTCAGTATTTGCTCCATCTCTTCAACGGGGCGCCCGGCATCTTTCCACATTTTTACACCAATCCAATACCCGCTAACAAAGGCTCCGGCAAATAACAACCCATACCAACGGGGAGCAATGGGGCCAAATGTGGTAATGGTTGGCAGGTCGATAATAAGAGCAACAATCTGACCGGCTACAACGCCTGCTCCTATCATACCCCAGACTTTCCAGGAGGGTAATACTGGTTTTGGTTCACCTTTTTTGGCTTTTGGTAGTTTGGCTGTCATTTGATGGATGCCAAACCATGCTAATGCACCACCCAATACAAGACCGATCACAGAAACCGGAAAAGGCAAATCAAATGGGCCAAGCTGGAATAATTCGGGATTCACACCCCATCTTATAGAGGCAAAAAATAAATTCATTCGGTCATATTAAATTGATAGAAAATACCATGGCATACGCCAAATTAAAACAAATTGGATCGTTCCTAATCTTCTTTTTAAACGGGAGATGCCTATACTTGTTTGAATTCTGGATTTTACATGTTTAAAAACACTCCTTCTCACGATCGCAGGTTTGTACGCCCTAGAACCCGATTAGTTGAAGAGCTTAAAGAAAAGGGCATTAAAGATGAACGGGTACTACAAGCCATAGGCAGTATACCACGTCATCATTTAGTAGATACGGCCTTACAATCGAAGGCATATCACGATACGGCCTTGCCTATAGGAATGGGGCAAACCATTTCTCAACCGTATACTGTGGCCGCTCAAACGGAGCTTCTGGCGCTTAAACCCGGAGAAAAAGTGCTGGAAATTGGAACGGGATCAGCCTATCAGTGTATGGTGTTGTGCGAATTAAAGGCGGACGTGTATAGTGTGGAACGCCATAATGAACTGTATCACAGGGCTAAAAAGACGTTACTGGAACACGGGTATAAAGCGATGCTGAAATGTGGAGATGGAACATTAGGCTGGAGTACCTATGCACCTTACGATGGAATTGTGGTTACGGCTGGCGCACCCGTAGTACCCGAAGATTTAATGCGACAACTCTCTGTTAATGGACGATTAGTGATACCCGTTGGGGACAATGAAAAACAATTGATGCTTAGAATTACGCGAACTTCGGAAAGTGATTTTGAACAAGAGGAATTTTCAAACTTTAAATTTGTACCCTTGATTGGAGAAAAAGGATGGTGAGTGATACAGAGGCATCCGCACGCGCAGATAACCGGGATAGCACAACAGTAAAAGAAGCTCCTTCCTTATTGTTAAAAGGTTTTTTAATGGGTTCTGCAGACATCATTCCCGGTGTAAGCGGGGGTACGATGGCCTTTATTCTGGGTATTTATGAGCGATTATTGAAGGCCATAAACAGTGTGGACGGAGTCTTTTTTAAATCCCTTCTCCGGTTTGACCTTAAAGCAGCACTAGGGCAGTTTCATTGGTTGTTCCTGGGGGTGTTGTTTGCTGGTATCACTTCTGCAGCTGTATTTTTTACCCGCGTTGTTCCCCTCCAAATCTATATGTTTACCCATCCGGAAATTGTATTTGGCTTATTCTTTGGTCTTATCGTGGGTTCAATTTTTATTCTTATCAAGGCACTGGAGCGCCGCAGGTGGATTGAGATTGTGTTTGTACTGGTTGGTCTGGCCATTGGATTATGGGTGGTAACCCTTGTTCCAACCGAAACCCCCAATCACCCGGCATTCGTATTCCTGACGGGTGTTATAGCCATATCAGCCATGATTTTACCGGGTATTTCCGGCTCATTTCTACTGTTAATCATGCGAAAGTATGATTTTGTACTCACCCAAATCAGTAAAATGACCAGTGGCGAATTTATAGATGGTTTGATCGGGATTTTACCATTCACCTTGGGTTCACTAACCGGGATTGCACTGTTCTCCCGGTTTCTTTCCTGGCTGCTGGCCAGATTTCATTCCCAAACCATCGCGGTACTCATCGGTTTTTTGATTGGTTCGCTGTATGTGATCTGGCCCTTTCAGCATCGCGATTTTGTGGAACAGGTACGCGAAACAGAACGGGTTGAACAAACGTCTCCCATCGTCTCTGAGCTAAGGAATAACCCAATGAATGAGCATTTGCCTGAGTTCAGGAGACTGGTTCCTTCAATGAGTGATGGTGATGATGTAGAGATTCAAACCGTAAAGAAGAAACTCATCAAATCAGACCCTTATCTTCCGGGAATCTGGAATACGGATGAGTCAGACGAGCCCAATGTATGGGGCGGGATAACCGGTATGTTGATTGGTGGAGTACTGGTTATTGGCCTGGAACGGCTTAGAGAGGTTACCTAATATCTTAATCCCTGAACGTACGTGATAGGGGTTCACCAATAGTGAAGGAAGCACTTGATCTTACTTCGTTCCTATATCCTATTAAGAAACCCAGTATTTCATAATCACCTTCATCTAATTCAAGCGTAGAGGGCACCTCAAGGGTGAGCTCAAACAGGTCACCATCTTCCAATTCAATACCCGACAAAGCATCCGTACATACCTGTCGCTCTGTTGAGTCATATTCTAATCGGGTTTCATCTTCTTGTATGGAGTGGATTTCAAAGGCGACCTGGCAGCCTGTTCCAAACTCATAGTTTACGGTGTACCCGATATTGTTTGTTACCAAAAATCGTGCATCTAACTCGTTAAACGAGCGTTCACGGCTGGATGAAAGTGTAATCTCGGATGAGACATTTTCATCGTTACCCAGAAGCCCGCAGCCTGAGACGAATAATAGTCCAATGAGGAGAACCGAAGAGGTATTCATGATGTATTATTTCTGCGATTAACTACCTGGGAAAAGAGATAGTACCCAAGGTCTGAAGTTTTAATAATAGGTTTACGGTTAATGTGGTACTTCTACAATTCCCAAACGTCCACTTTATCCAGTGCAATATAGGGTACAAATACTCGGTTGCGTTTGGTATCGATCCCGATGTCTGCAGGTCTTCCGGGTGTTTGTATACTTCGTATAACCTTATGATCTGCATTCATGAAATACAGTGATGAGTCGACCTGGCAGGAAAAGATGATGTGTCCGTTCATAAACTCTATTCCATCATTTCTACCCCCGAGACCTGTAGTCATATATTCTTTAACGGTATTGTCTTCAGGGTTAAATGAATAAAAGGTATTTGCCTCTCTCCAGGGGGCTAAAATCATATGACCGGTTGCAGGATCGAGGGCAATTCCGTTGGGGTTGATGGCCAGGTTAGTTGCCACCAGAGTGATAGACTCATCGTTGAATGTAAACAGCTGCGATTTATTCATGTCTGTCACATACACCGTCCCGTTTTTATCGGCAGCAATGTCATTGAGGAATCCAGGTTCCTGATCGGTAAAATCATAAAACCGAAGGTGCTTACCTGTTCTGGTATCGAAGGCGTGAACCCCGGCTGCATCGGCTACCAGGAGTTCCGTTTCCCGGATAATGAACATACCTCTTGGATCGTCGAGTGGGTATTCTTCCGATCCTGTCATAAACGTTAAATCCAGGATATCTCCCTGTGGACTTATTTTTGATATGAATCCGTCGTTCGACTCTTTTTCATTAAAATTCGAAACGAAGAGTACATCCTGCACCGGGTCATATCTGACCGATTCCGGACCAGACAAACCCTCCACCGAAAACAAAATAGGATCGGCTGATCGTTGTTGTGGAGTTTCCGATCTGAACAGGGATAGGATTCCCAGAAGTATGGACAGTATAAATGGTAGAGTACGCATGGTAGAAAAGTAGGAAGTTTGAGTGTGGTGAGAATAAGCTATTTAACCACTACCGAAATTTCCAGACAGGTATATAGAGATATCTCAGAATGTTGCAGACTATGGATTTGTTTATATTCAGCAATGGAAACCCTCATAGATTTCTTTGAGCACATACCTTCTCCATTCAGAGCCGGACTGCTAGTAGGCGGAATATTTCTGTTTTGGATCGTAGAAGGCGTATTCCCCTTATTTGATTTTGGATATCGTAAAGTCCGCCATGCTGTTATCAATGGGTTACTTACCCTCTTCTTTATGCTGATCGGTCTTGGGTTTGCGGGCTTGTTGCTAGGAACATCAGAGTGGGTGACGGAGCATCAATTCGGAGTATTAAACTGGATTGAATTGCCCCTATGGGCTAAGATGATCGTTGGTGTATTACTACTCGACTTTATTGGTGCGTACCTGGTGCATTGGGTTGAACACAAAGTGCGGTTTATGTGGAAGTATCATTTAGTACATCACAGTGATACCACGGTGGATGTGACAACCGGACTTCGCCATCACCCGGGAGAAGCCGTATTCCGCATGGTGTTTACCATATTAGGAGTACTGGTGACGGGTGCTCCAATCTGGATTGTATTTTTGTATCAAACCCTGTCGGCAGCTTTTACCCACTTCAATCATGCGAATATAAAAATGCCTAAAAAGGTGGATGATGTCTTATCCTGGGTGTTTGTCACGCCGTATATGCACAAAGTGCACCATCATTACACGCAACCTCTCACGGATACGAATTACGGAAACATTTTCGCGATTTGGGATCGCTTGTTTGGTACTTACGCCCGGGTTGATGATATGAGTACGTTGGTGTATGGGATCGACACTCATATGGACCCAAAAGAGCATGACGATGCAGTGAATCTGCTTAAAATACCGTTTCAAAAATACCGGCCCCCGGTGGGTGCTAAGTTTGGAGAAGATACAGAGGGGGAGTAACTAGTTATCAGTTATCAGTTATCAGTTATCAGTTATCAGTAGGCAGGGAGAGAGGATACATCGGGCCTATGGTTTTATACCAAAGATCATGCAGTGCTGCCAGGGCAGGTTATCAATATTTTCCAGGAGTACAAATCCGGCAGCTTCCATTTCTTTAACAGCTTGTTTTTCTGTCATCTTATGGACTTTTTTGATGGGTACGGTATCATCTTCTCCCCGGTATTCGATTAAGTACAGCTTGCCATCAGGCTTCATGGCTTGTTTGATGGAGGCGATCATTTCTACCGGAAAGCTGAACTCGTGGTATACGTCAACCATGAGCACTTTATCGAGTGTGCTATCTGGTAGATTGGTGCTACGTTCGGTCCCAAGGATTCGTTGTATGTTATCAACCTTATTCTCTTCTTGTTTCCGTTCTATTTCCGCCAGCATTTCTGCTTGTATATCTACAGCGTATATTATTCCATTTCTGGCCAGATCCGTCATCTTAAATACATGATGACCAGAACCGGCTCCTATATCAGCGATATGATCAGTCGGCCGGATCCTCATGTTATGCATGAGCTGGGTTACATGTTCTTCGCGTTCTCGCTCCGGACGGTCTAGCCAACTCATACCCTGATATCCCATAACGTGCGCAATTTCACGACCAAGGTACCATTTTCCAGTTCCGTTGATATCTCCTCGTTTATAGGTATAGATGGTATTCTTATCGGTAGATTGTGCCTTACAGGATGAGGCGAGCAAGGAGATAAACAGAGTAAGAATAAGTAGCGATCGTGACATCATATATAGAGTTATGTACTGCCATAGAATGTTTTTTTGTAATCAAGCATTCGGAGTGTGGTCAGTAGTCAGTAGTCAGTGGTCTTTTTGTGAGAATAGGAGGCTTATCGTGCAGCCGATGATAACAGTAGCTATCGTACCTACGGGATTTAACCAAAGAAATTCTATGGCCTTAGAATAGGATTCGGGTACAGCAGACCATGGAAGGAAGAAAGAATAGTCCGATAGAATCTCGGAGTAGTATAGACGATCGAATGTAAATACGGCCAGCATTCCGGAAAATAACCCAATGAATGCACCACGGGCCGTAGCCTGCTTTACCCATAGCAGTAAAACAAAAACGCCTAAAATTGAACCATAAAAATAGCTTCCTATCTGATTGATCAGTTCAATAATGGATTTTGTTTCTCCCAAAGCAAGTGCGGAGAGGGTAGCGATGACACCCCAGGCAACCGTAACCCCTCGCGATGATTTTAAAAAATGAGCTTCGGTCGCAGGTGTTCGTTTCAATCTTCGGTACCAATCTACGATAAAAACCGTGGTGAGCGCATTTAGTTCGCTGTCGATCGAACTCATGGCAGCAGCAAAAATACCGGCTACAATTAACCCGACAACACCAATCGGAACTACGGTAAGTATGAAGTACGGGAAAATGTAGTTTGTATCGTTTACATCCGTTTGTGAAATGGAAGCCTGTAGTTTCAGATCGGAGGTGCGGGCCGTATTCATGGCTTCATCAGCTGCTAAAAAAGCATCCTGTTGTGACTTCGTGCGCTGGTTAATCGCTTGAAGGGCGGTTTCTCTTCTGGTAGTGCGAGCCGCTTCATAATCGGTTAATAGCTGTTGCTCAATCAAAGCCTGTTGTTCGGTCTTCGCAACGGGTTCACTGGCTCTGAACGAAATAGGTGCCTCATTAAAGATGTAGAACACATATAACATTACCCCAAGGAGCAGGATAAAAAACTGCATAGGTACTTTGGCATAAGCTGTCAACAGCAAAGAGTTCCTTGCATCGGCAACTGATTTTGTGGTCAGATATCGCTGTACCTGCGTTTGATCTGTTCCGAAGTAGGATAGCATTAAAAATAAGGCTGCAAATACACCACTCCAGACGTTATACTTTTCGGAGAGGTCGAAGGTGAGGTCTAAAGCGGTCAGTTTATCCAGGCTCCCTGCCAGATACAGGGCATCGCCGAAACCAACGTCTACCGGTAGCTTGGAAAAGATAAGCCCAAAACAAAAAATAAGGCCGAACATCATGATGGCCATTTGCTTTATATCGGTTTGAATAACACCAGCAACGCCACCGAACATGGTATAGACAGTAGCAAGGGTACCGATGATCACGATGGTAGCCGAGAGTGGGAATCCTAACAATAAGGAAAGCACATAGGACGGTGCGGCAATTACAGCCCCTAGTGCCAATCCACGGGAGAGTAAAAATAAGCCACTGGTCAACAGGCGTGTGGAAAGACCAAATCGCTCTTCCAACACCTCATAGGCCGTAAAACTTTTCTTTTTGGAGAAATAAGGAACCAGAAAGGCACAGATTAAAATCATTGCAAACGGAATGGCGAGGTACACCTGTACAAAACGCATATCTTCGGTGTAAGCCAACCCGGTAGTTCCTATAAATGTGATGGCTGAAGCCTGTGTTGCCATCACCGATAGCCCTGCAGCCCACCAGGGCATGCTGCGCCCAGCCAACAGATATCCCTCAATGGAATCGGCTTTCTTGCCACGCCGGGTACCATCCCAAACGATGTACATGAGCAATACACCCAAAATACTCCAGTCAATCCAATGCATAGCTCAGGGTAAATTGTACGTTGAGGTAAACCACCAAAATACGGCAATAAACAGAAGGCCTAATAGAAAAACCCCCAGATAAATCGCATTCCAGTTTTTAGATGAGTTTTCGGGCAAAGCGAACAGGTAACTTAAGGTTGTAAAAGTATTACTAAGCATGGGTTGATTTCAAGTGTACAAACCATCTAATAGTTCAAAACTCTCCGGACCATACTCAAATAATACGTCTAATATGGAGCACTCTTCAATGAAACCGGGAAAGTGTTGGCGATATCTTGGGTGTTGAATCATGGCCTTATCTACGTGGGTGGCCTGCCTTTGATAATTACGAGCCTGGTGTTCCATGAATAAGGTAGAGGCGTGTAGTGTATGTAACAGATGATCCGGATCAGTGTCATACTCTTTTATACTGCTGGCATATTCAATCGTGAGGTTCAGTTCCAGATAGCGGAATAAACGTTTGATAAAATAGATGTTGAACGAAATCAGGCGATCTATTTCCCTTGCATGTTTCAGGTCGGCCCGTAATTCTGGTTCATACACGTCAAAATAGATACTGTTCCGGTAATTATATTCTAATGCATACCAAAACGGAGTAATCCAATCCTGGTTATGATCTATGCGAACCTCCCCATTCGACTTGCCTTTATCTTCGGTTTTTATCGGAATGTTAACCCACTGGAATCCATCCGCTGTGCGTATTTTGGCCCGGTGACTTCTCCCTTTGCGCGACCACGGTTCGGTATCCTGCCAAATGATACGATCGGCATGTATCATGGAAGCCAAATCGTAAAGATTAGGAGCAAACTGAGGGTGTAGAAGGGCAATCTTCAATGATTGGGGATAGACTGGCTGTACTTTTAAAAAAGGAAGGTAAGAAAATGTGTCGATCAAACCGGGGATTTAGGAGTCGGTTTTGCTTAACTTTGTAAGCTTTGAATTTTAAAACCAGATCATGCTATGAGCGTTCGAGTACGTTTTGCGCCTTCCCCAACGGGATTTCTACATATTGGAGGGCTAAGAACCGCCCTTTATAACTATTTGTTTGCCCGACATCATGGAGGAACTTTCGTCCTCCGCATAGAAGATACCGATCAATCCCGCTATGTAGCCGAGGCGGAGCAAGATATTATCACGTCTTTAGAATGGGCGGGCATGACCATTGATGAGGGACCGGGAAAAGGGGGAGACTTTGGTCCATACCGACAAAGTGAACGGAAAGAGCGTTACGCGGAATATGCCCGACAACTGATTGACGCCGGACATGCATACTATGCGTTTGATACATCCGAAGAGATTGAAGAAATGCGTGAGCGTCTTAAAAAATCAGGTAATCCTTCACCCAAGTACGATTACATTACGCGCCAATCAATGAAGAATAGCCTGGTCCTTCCCCAGGAGGAGGTGCAACGCAGGCTTAAGGCAGGTGATGAATATGTGATTCGCCTGAAGATGCCGAGGAGTGAAACGGTCCGATTTGAGGATACGATTCGAGGAGTTGTTTCTTTTGAAACGAAAGGGCTCGATGATCAGGTGCTCGTTAAATCTGATGGTATGCCTACCTATCATTTGGCTAATGTGGTAGATGATCATGAAATGGGTATTACCCATGTAATACGGGGTGAGGAATGGCTTAGTTCAGCTCCTAAACATATGTTGTTATACCAATATCTGGGCTGGGAAGCACCGGTAATGGCCCATTTGCCACTGATTATGTCACCCAGCGGAGGAAAGTTGTCTAAACGTAAAGCCGAGAGCGAGGGTATTCCGGTAAGCACAAAAGATTATATACTGGGCCACTATGAGCCAGAAGCGCTTTCGAATTTTCTGGCATACATGGGATGGAGCCCTGGCGATGATTCCGAAATTCATTCTATAACCGAGCTTTATGCATTGTTTACACTGGAAAGAGTGAGCAAGGGTGGGGCGGTATTCAATCACAAGAAGTTAATGTGGTATAATGAGCATTATCTGCGTGCCCAATCGGTAGAACAACTACTCCCACGAATCAAAGACCTGGCATCCGAACAGAATATTGATGTGCAATCGGATGCATATCTAACCACGGTTATCAAGCTCTTGCATGAGCGGGTGGCAAAAGTGGATGAATATCTGGATATGGGAGCGTTCTTTTTTGATGACCCTGAATCGTACGATGAAGGGGCTCTGAAAAAGTGGAAAGACGATAGCCCGCGATTGGTTCTTACATATCGTAACAAAATTGAAGGTCTATCTGGGTCCGAGTTTATTGCTTCTACGTTAAAAGCCAAACTGGAGGAAACGGTTGCCGAAGCTCAGGTTGGTTTTGGTAAACTGATGATGCCGTTACGTATTGCTGTTTCCGGCCAGGGGTTCGGACCGGATCTGTTTCCGGCTCTGGAGCTTATCGGGAAGGAAGCTGTACTGAGAAGGATTGACGTTGCTCTCGAGAAATTGGGTTAAGCTGAGGGTTCGAATTCTACCGGATTGATGAGTAATGATATTAAGAAAGCGACTCGGATACCCTCATTTTTCGAACCTTTCGGGAAGTATTTCGAGTATTTCATAAATAATACCTGGCCTTGGTTATCATCTGTGCGTACGACTGGTTGATTAAACCGATGTTTCCTTTATGGGTTCTTTGTCCAGCTTTCTGATCTTGATCTTCAGGATAGCAAAGGCCATGGTCATCAACGGACTGATGAGATTGAAAAAGGCAAATGGAAGATACGTGAAGGTAGCCACACCTAACACATTGGCATGATACGCACCGCAGGTATTCCAGGGTACCAGCACAGAAGTCACGGTTCCGGAATCTTCCAGGGTCCGGCTCAGGTTTTCGGGGGCTAACCCCTGGTCTTTGTAGATGTCGGCATACATCCGTCCGGGCACGACGATGGCAAGATATTGATCGGATGCGGTGATGTTAAAGAATACACAGGTTCCTACCGTTGATGAAATAAGTGCGCCTGTACTATTTACGGTAGATACCACGGCCTGGGCAATGCGTTTAAGCAGGCCGCTGCTTTCCATAACGCCTCCAAAAATCATAGCAGATACGATAAGCCACACGGTTCCCAGCATTCCATACATGCCTCCTGAGCTTAAGAGATCATCAACGACTTCGTTCCCTGTTACAATGGCAATATCTCCGTACATCGCTTTCATAACCCCCACATAGACCTCTTCCCAGCCTCCCGTACTCCAACCTGCCACTGAGCGGATCACATCAGGCTGGAAAATCAGTGCAAAAATGGCTCCTAATAAAGTGCCGATCAGAATAGATGGAATGGCGTTTACTTTCTTCACAATCAACCCGATTACCACAAGGGGTACAATGAACAACCAACCATTAATGGTAAAGTTAGAAGATATCGCATCCAGGATGGTTTGTGTGTCTACCGTTTGAGTGACCTCACCGTTCGTAAATCCGAGAATTAAGAACAAGACAAGAGCAATAGAGATGGAAGGAACAGTGGTATAGGCCATATACCGGATATGCGTAAACAAATCTGTTCCTGCCATAGCAGGTGCCAGGTTAGTGGTATCGGATAAGGGAGACATTTTATCTCCAAAATAGGAACCGGAGATAATGGCTCCTGCAACCATTCCTTCAGCCAGACCCAGAGCTTTGCCGATACCCACTAATGCAATACCAACAGTTGCTGCAGTCGTCCAGGAAGAACCGGTGGCAATAGATACAATGGCACAAACTATACAGGCTGCAACCAGAAATATGGTTGGATTTAAAATCTGCAGGCCATAGTAAATCATGGCGGGTACAATTCCACTGATTAGCCAGGTACCTGCCAGGGAACCAATCAACAGAAGGATGATGATGGAAGGAATAGCAGAGGCGATAGTTTTGGTAATTCCACGTCGGATTTCCATCCAACCATATCCTAACCGAAAAGCAATAAGCGTTGCAACTGCAGCTGAAAGAATTAAAATGATCTGATTAGAGCCATCCAGTGAGGCATCTCCAAAAATGCGCACATTAATAAACAGGGCAACAACCAAAAAAAGAATGGGCACCAAAGCTTCCCATAACGCAGGTTTTCTATAAGATTTGGTCATATGCAACGGCTGTGTTTAGAACGTAAAGCGCGCCAAATTACGAAATTGTTAACATCAATCCGCATGGATTATCCATTGATGCGGTACGTTTGCTCGTCTTCGATGGTAATTGTGCCCTCCAGGTACCGACGTTCCGTAAACTGAATATTCCCTTCATAATCGATAAGTAGAACGGAAGTACAGCGAGTACCGTATCGCTCGGTTTTGATAAACATCGATGAAATAGCTTTTTCCCATTCGTATGGAATCCCTGTATCCGGAAGGTCTTCGTCGGCTGCTTTCTCCGTGTTAACAAGTAGATCAAGCAATTCAGACGTTTCAATCACATCGTGTTTTATTGTTCGTTCCAGAGCGTTTTTTGCACGTTTCAGTTTAGGCCAGGGAGTATTTAATAGGGCATTACTTACACCATGAATTCCGGGTTCTATGTTAGTGATCTCACCTGTTTGATTCGAAAAATGGTAAAACCCCTTCCAATCCCAGGTTAACAGATTGAACCCATTGTACTGATCAGGTATAGGAAGGTTTTCGAGGTAGCTCTCTGCAGATGGGCTGTCTTTTAAATAGTCGAGTACCAGCGAGCCTCTGCTGGGCGGGTTTTCTTTATGTATGGATGGGTCACGGTAGTTTGTTAAGGCAGCCCACCTCCCATCGCTATTTAGTCCCATCCACATACCGCCGGCTTCCAGATCCTTTCCTCCCAATAGTTCGGGGTGTTGCTCTTCTGTCCAAAACTGAGCCTTTCGGGTAGGCCGTTTATAAAATTCATCCCGATTAGCAACAAGTATAAGCTTGTATGTTGGGTGTACACGATGGGCAAAAGCGATAAGGCACATGGAACCACGTTTTTTTAATTCGTGCGAAAACTAAGCATATTCCGCAACCAATTTTCAATTTTGCGTACAGCACCCCCATGAGCTTTGTAAATCGACGTTTCTTTAGGGATTATGTCTTACTCGGTATAGGCGTAGTGGGGTTTATGGTGTACTTTTCGCTATATCCCAACCTTCATCCTGCTTCATTAATCGACATTGATATGTCGCGCGATGAGGTAATTGACCAAAGTAAGAATTTGCTGAACCAGTGGAATATTGGTACAGATAACAAGCTATTTGGGTCATTAGAAACAGAACGAACGGTTATTGACTCCCTTCAGACTGAAGTTGGAGCACTTGGATTTAATGATGAGGTAGGCAGGGGATTGAACAAACGTTTCCCGTTATTCTACTGGGAGGTTATGAACCCGATAGATCAGATTAAGCTTGCCTGGAGTCTGGACGGGAAGCTGGTTTCATTCGAGGCCTCTCCGGACTATCTGTACGAAAAAATGCCTTCCAACCGAAAAGCATTAGGCTATGTGTCAGGGTTCAGAAGTACGCCAATTACACCGTTTCAGGTAGATACGCTCATCGATGCGTTGTTGATATTTCAACAGGTCGATTCTCCGGGTAAGCAACGAATCTGGTCGGAGAATATCGTGGATAACTTTCTTCAGGTAGACGAAGATGGCGTGCCTACAGATAATAACTCTGAAGAACGTATATGGAAGCTGATAGAGTATTACCTCAAAAACTCATATTGGGCAAAAACAGAATTTGAACGTGATTCCGTCACGTTTTCAGAAGAGAGTAACCTACGCATTGCCACGGGACACCTTACCGCAAAGACTCCTATCATGGGGATGAAGCCTACTATTGATGTGGGCATTTTGCCCGCCGGAAGCCTTCAGGAGATGAAGATTAACCACGGGATGAACTACAAGAACGAGGATAATTTTCACGATGTAAAGGAAGTACTGGCATATATTATTTTGAGCATTCTCGCGGTTTGGGTATTGGTTGTGTTTTCAATGCGGGTACTTGCTAAAGCGGTAGATTCCAAGCCTGCACTGGTCACCTCGCTGATTGGTGGGTTCCTGGTTCCTATCCTGATATTAGAGAATTATTTCGCGCCGGGTGGAGGATCTTTTTTAGGTGTAGGGCCCGGAAATTTGTTGGGTGTTATTTTCATTTCAGGCATGATCTCCTCTCTGTTTGTGGTGATGCTGTTTGTGATTACCGCAACCAGTGATTCGATTACCCGTCAGTACTTTCCTGAGAGCCTTATGAGCTGGGATTTACTTCGGGGGGGAATCTTTAAGAATAAACCGGTAGGCCTTGCTTTGTTAAGGGCCATTGGGTTCACCGGAATAGGAACAGCCATAGTAGCGCTCTATCTGTTGTTTGTTCCTGAGGCGCAGTTGTCCGGAGATATATGGTTGAATTCTGATCATTTTGCATTCTTTACGGTCGGTAACATCATTAAATCCATCCTCATTACGGTTGTTTTTGTCATGATTGGGTTTTTGTTTGCCGCAAACCATTTACGAACGCTCATAAAAACACCGTGGATCGTTCCTGTGGTTTCTGCCATCATTTACGGAGCTATTAATCTTTCATCACCCGTAACTTTTATCTCCAGTGAGCACACCTTTTATCTGAATATTCTACTGGGTTTTTCGCTGGGTGTGGTATTCATCAAATACGATTTCCTGACCACCACTCTTACTTATCTCTTTTTCCTGAGTATTGAAAGCCAGGAAACAGGCTGGATTGTGCAAAACTCCCCCGATATGGTACCCTTCATTGCGTTTATGGGTATTTTTGCAACGTTATCGGCTGTGGGCTTTTACTTCGTTATTACGGGTAAAGAGCAGGAAACTCTTCCCACCTACACGCCAGGTTATATTGAGGAGCAGGCCAAGCAGGCGCGGATTCGCCAGGAGCTTGACATCGCACGGGCTGTACAAATCTCGTTCCTTCCTTCCCGTATACCAAAATTTAACTTTGTTGAGTTTTCCGGCATGTGTAAACCTGCCCAGGATACAGGCGGTGATTATTATGATATCATTGAACTGGAAGAAGACAAAGCAGCTATTACCATTGGCGATGTGAGTGGAAAAGGTATAAAGGCTGCGTTTTATATGACGTTTGCCAAAGGCGTCATTCACAGCCTGTGCAACATTATGGAATCTCCTGCAAAGCTGTTAACACAGGCCAACCGATTGTTTAACGAGCATGCCACCAAGGGTACGTTCATCTCTATGATTTATGGAGTATTGGATGCCCGCCATAAAACGTTCACATATGTTCGTGCAGGGCATAACTTCCCACTAATCAAAAGAGCAAATGGAGAAATGGAGTGGCTTAAACCGAAGGGGCTGGCCCTCGGAATGGTAAAGGGAGATAAGTTTGAGGAGTGCGCTGAGGAGTCAACATTACATCTCAGAACAGGAGACGTACTAGTGCTGTATACAGATGGAATTACAGAAGCACAGAATATCAGTGGTCAGTTTTATGGAGAGGAGCGTATGGAAGAATTGTTAAAACATACAGCCGATTTAGACGCCAAATCTATTTTAGACGTTATTACGCGAGATGTTCGTACCTTTGTAGGAAATGCGAAGCAGTCTGATGATATGACCCTGGTCGTAATCAAGGCGTAGAACGTATGGTTTTTTATGAAATGGTTTAAGCACTTTTGGGTGCCCATCATTGTATTGGGCATACTTTCCGTTCCGGTACTCGCTCAAAAAGAAGTGGGTACAATGCCGTCTGATATGAGGTGGTATTCTCTTAAAGAAGCACAGGAACTGGCAAAAGAAAACGATAAAAAAATACTCATTTTTGGTCATGCAGACTGGTGTCCGTACTGTCGTAAGATGCGTAAAGAAGTGTATCCCGATTCTACGATTCAGGCTACCATCGAAGCACATTACTACCCCGTAATTATAAACTCAGAGTCGGAAACGATTATAGAGTTTCAAGGTAAAGAGCTGAAAGAAGGTGAATTTGCTGCATATCTAAGATTACAGTCTTTGCCAACACATTATTTTGTTACCGGGGATGGGGATATCCTTGGAGCACAACCCGGATTTCTTCCACCGGAAGTATTTAAGCCTCTATTACGTTTTGTGGGAACCGATGCATATGGCAAGATGAAGTTTGAAGAATTTATTGAAAACGAAGAGGCAGAGAATCAGCGCTAAATAAAAGCAAATGACAATCAGTCAATCCATAGAAGATTACCTTAAAGTTATATACGTGCTGAATACGGAAGAGGAGGGCGCGTCAACAACAGCTATAGCAGAAGCCGTTGGTGTATCTTCTGCATCGGTTACCAATATGCTGAAGAAGCTATCCGGTATGGGATTGATTACCTATCAGCAATACAAGGGAGCTGAGCTGACTGAAGCCGGTACCAGGATTGCCCTCGAAGTGTTACGTCATCATCGCCTTCTTGAGCTTTATCTTAAGGAGATAATGGGGTATTCCTGGGATGAGGTGCATGATGAGGCTGAAAAACTGGAGCATCATATCTCAGAACAATTTGAGGATCGTATTGCGGAATTGCTCAATCACCCCACCCACGATCCACATGGAGACCCTATTCCATCGAAAGACGGTGTGATGCCCGAAATGGCCCAACTCTCGGTTTCGGATGCCGAAGAAGGGAAGTCGTACATCATCGGGAGGGTAAAAGGTCAGGACCCGGAACTACTCCGGTTTCTGGAAAAAGAAGGTATCATTCCCGGTGTAAAACTTACGGTGTTAGAAAAAACACCGTTCGAAGGCCCCGTTAAAGTACTACTTGAAAAGACCGAACAAACCATAGGTAATGTGATTGCACAACAAGTTTTTTTAGTCGAAAAGAACTGAACGTATCCTGTGTTAATCCAGTGCTTCGAGTAATTTTTTACTATCCAGATACTCAAAATAACGGGCAGTTACTCTGAACTCTTCATCCAGAATGATCATGGCAGGTGGTATAAACTCACCATCACTTGTAGCCAACAACTGTGCGATCTGGTGAATGGGTGTTCTCGATTTTCCTACCTGATCATTAACGAAGACATGTCCGCCAAAAGCGATTACAGAGTCCGTCTCTGCATTAAACCGTACGGAGTAATACTCTTTGTTTACTAACTCAATAACCTTGGGTTTTGTAAATACCACCCGGTCCATTTTGCGACAGTATGTGCACCAATTAGTGTAGAAGTCAATAAAGACTTTTTTTGGATTTGCGGACAGCGAATCTTCAAGCTCCTCGAACGAAAGCCAATGTATAGATTCTTCCTGTTGCGCACTTAGAGGGGAGTACAACAGAAGGGAAACTGTAATAAAGCCAATTACCGGTTTAAATCGCATAGAGTATCCTGTCAGTTAAGTTTTCCCAGTTTTATCGAAAAGAAAATTGAGCGAGGCGCCATGGGTCCGTATATAAAATCCGAGTCACGTTGCGGCCCGGATTCAAACTCTGGTTGGAAACTATTAAATATGTTTTTTGCACCACCGCTAAAGGTGATATCTAAATCATCGCTCACTTCAAAACTATAGCTGGCTTTAATATTCATATCTAAGAACGGATCCGATTCAAACAAGTCTAGAAATCCGCTATCACTAACCACTCTTGGTACGATCATTGTTCCCGTGTAAGTTCCCGTGATATCGAACCTCAAGGAATTGGATACATCATAAAAAGTGGTAAAGTATCCATACAGATCCGGATTTCTCACAAATTCATCCACAGATACCACGCCTTCACCCGGAGCTGGAACACCCTCTGGTTCAAATAACACCTGAGGTTCATCATAGCTGGTTTGTTGAGCGGTACCTCCCAGAGTAAACGATAGTTTTGAAGAAGGAGAGTATCCTGCCTCAACATTGATTCCAGTTACCGTTGCTCCTTCGCCATTTCTTACTTCTTCCAGGATGGAACCATTAGGAAGAACAGCACCGGCGCTTACCTGAGTAAAAGGATCTCTTAACAGGGTGTGGAAACCCTCAAGTAAAAAGCTGATCTGAGCTAAACCAACCGTGCTCGTATAGTTTAAAGAACCGGTAAAAGCGTCAGAAGTCTCTTTATCAAGATCTTCTGAAAGGATGACGAATAAGGGTTCTCCTCCCACAGAAGAGATGTGAAGATCTTCATTGAAAGCCTGAGGTGCTCTGAAGCCCCTCGCGTATCCTCCTCTGAAGCGTAAATCATCGTTTATCTTATACAATAAAGTAGCACGGGGACTTAACACTCCAATATTGATGTCCGCTGTACTGCTTACATTACCCACCTGATAATTTCCATCTACATTCGATAGGTCATATCTCGCACCTAACAGGGCTGTAAATCGTTCTACTGGTTTCCATTCATATTGAGCAAAAAAACCAGTCGTATTTACCTGCTGATCAATCAATCTATTGTAGCCCTGAATTTCGTCTCTGGTATCATAGTATTGGTTTTCGACGCCAAGAGTTAGCACATCATCATTCGTCAAATAGTGGTTGTATTGAAAACCGGTTACAACAGAGAGGTCTTCCGTAAGCCCATACGCATTAATGGCAAGTAAGCTGTCTTCCGCAGTTCTGCCCCCACCTAATCCGCCATAAAAGCTGTCTCTGTCGGTATTTTGAGTGGATGCATACATCAAAACCTTGTTTCGGTCGTCCTTACTCCATAATTCGTAATTCAGGCTTCCAAAAAAGGTGTTATGGGTCAGTTCTTCGGTTATATCTGTAAAATGTGGAGCTAAATCGAGTCGATCGCCCCCTCTTCTATATTCGTTCAGCGCACTGAAATCGAGCGATATCTTGCTTTGTTCATTCGGTTTTAAAAAGGTCTTGAGGCCTAATACTGTATTTTCTAGCTGTACTAACTCCGTAAAACCATCATCATTGGCGTCGTACGAATCACGGTTTCGGTTCATACCATAAAACGTTACGCCATTTGTGAGACTCTCGTTCACAATAGAGCCGCTGAAATTATACGTCTGGTCTAATACTCCATCAACTGAAGCGGTATTGGAGCTGGCTTCCCAGTTATTTTCTACCGGTTCCCGGGTAATGATGTTAATGGTTCCTGCAATGGCATTGGAGCCATAAAGAGCAGACCCACCACTTCGAACCACTTCGATTTTTTCCACAATATTCGTAGGAATTTGATCCAGTCCGTACACACTGTTTAATGCGCTGAAGATAGGACGGCTATTAATCAGTATCTGGGAATACGCACCTTCGAGACCATTCATCCGAACCTGGGTAAACCCACAGTTTTGACAATTCGTCTCTACCCGCACTCCGGGTTGGTAATTTAAACCCTCCGAAATGGCAATGGATTGGGTGGCATTCAACAGTTTATTGTCAATCAGGTTTACCACTACCGGCGAATTGGCACGATCGTACGCATATCGCGTGCCACTTACCACAACCTCGTTAAGATTCAAGTTATCTGCACGTAAGATAATTTGCAGCTCAGTATCACGGTTTGCTATGACCTCAACCACTTGTTCATAGGTCTGGTAGCCTACTGAACGAATCGTTATCGTTTGTTCTCCGATCGGTACATTTGGGATGGTAAAAACTCCGTTGATATCTGCTGCAAGACCAATTGATGTACCAGCTATCTGAATAGTGGCAAAAGGAACAGATTCCTTGGTGTCATCGGTGAATACCGTGCCGCTTATGGACCCTGTTTGAGCTGATGCAGTTGAAAAACCAGATAATGAGTAAATACTTAAAACGATAAATAGCGCTGAGAAAAAGGGATAGGTTACTTTCATGAACGTAGGGTACACACGGTTTAATGTATGACCCTAAGTTCTGACTAAATTAAAATTTAGTCAAGACTAAATTTTGATGTAGCTAAGTTTTACTTTATCAGCATCATCTTATTGGTTAACACTTCATTTGCCGTTCTCAACTGGTAAAAATAGATCCCGGATGGATTGTTTACCGCATTCCACGTTACGGTTCTGTCACCGGCTGGTACGGTTTCGTTCAACAAAGTGGCTACCTGTTCTCCAAGAATATTAAAAATGGTGAGCTGCACGCGTTCTGTTTCAGGAAGCGAGAAGGTGATGGCCGTAGTGGGATTAAACGGGTTTGGGTAGTTTTGCTCTAATTGAACACGGGAAGGCAGGACCGGGTCTTCATCATTTGAGACGGAGACTTTGGCAAGTTCCTGTTCAATAACACTCCGAACGGCTTGAAAATCGCCATTTACAAACTGGGTTCCCCTGTAGGCGAGATTGCCATCCGCATCAACTACCACCGAACGGTCATAATCGGTTGTATTGCCATAATAATCCTGTAAGCTCTGACGCCCGTTTAGTAGTAAAGGATAACTGATCCCGGTTATGTTGCGAAAGGTATTTACCGTAGAGGCTGATGTATTCCAGGTATCAATTCCAATGGCTATAAAGTTCTCATTTTCCCGGAATTCCTGGTAGATCTGGGATTCCGTTACGGGTCCGTTCTGGCGGCAATGTGGACAGCCAGCCCCAAAGAAGAAGATATAAACAACAGAACCTCTCTGACCCAGAAGTGAAAAAGAACCACCGGTGAGTACATCATACGTAAAGTTAGGTGCGGTTTCTCCTACCTGAACCTGTGCGGCTAGCGGGAGGGTGACCATCAAAAACAAAAAAGTACATACAGTTTTCATAATAATGGAGGATTAGTTCGAAAGTTCCTGAGTAATGATATTGGCTACCGCGTCGGCATCGCGGTTCACAAAAACAGTGCCCCGGTAAGCGATCTTCCCTTCCTTATCAATAACTACCGAACGGTCGTAGTCGCTGGTATTTCCATAATAATCGCGAAGGGTTTCCCGGGCTTGAAGCAGCATCGGGTAGGTAATTCCGGTTGTGCTCTGGAACCGGATTACCGAACTGGCTGAGGTATTCCATGTATCCAGTCCGAAGGCAAGAAAATCAGGCTCATCTTTAAAACGTTGAAAGATAACATTCTCGGTAACCGGCCCATTTTGAAGGCAATGCGGGCAATTTGAGCCAAAGAAGAAGAGGTATATCACGTTTCCCCGTAAATCAGATAGGGTCACTTCATCGCCATCTAACGAATTCAGGGTGAAATTGGGAGCATCAACCCGCTGAGTAGCATCAACAGGATTTTCCATGACGGTCTGCTCAGTAGCGGAGTCGCAGCTTATGTTAATTCCAACAATGATCAGGATAAATAAAAACAGATTGTAAGGCCGCATGATGATAGGTATTGGATGTGTTAAAATCGG
>JBCBST010000046.1:0-21895 GCA_039819115.1 Bacteroidota bacterium | reverse complement strand
AGCCAACGGTAGGCTTGTTAAGCCGTTCTGGAATTATTCCTATTTCGTTTACCAGTGATACCCCTGGTCCTATGACCCGTACGGTGACCGATGCGGCCATTGCTTTAGGAACTATGGTCGGCGTGGATGAAGCTGATTCTAAAACCACGGCCAGCGAGGGCAACTATTCCACCGATTATACCTCGTTCCTGGATGCTGAAAGCCTGAAAGGAAAACGACTTGGTTTATGGACTGGCCCGATGGGACGAAGGTTTCGGGTTGATACCCTCATGCATCAAACCGTTCGAAAACTGGAAGAACTTGGAGCTGAAGTGGTTGAAGTAAACCGCATGGCCAAAGAAAATGTGGGCAGAGCCTCATACCAGGTATTGCTCTATGAGTTTAAGGATGGACTGAACACTTACTTTGCCACTTTGGGAGATGATGCCCCGGTAAAAGATCTGGATGAATTAATCGAAAAGACGTTTTCTGACCCTGTAGAAATGAAGTATTTCGATCACAATGAGTTACTTGAGGCCCAGAAAAAAGGCTCATTGGAAGATAAAGAGTACCAAGAGGCCGTTAAAAAGATGTTGGAAGTATCTCAGAAAGGCATAGATAATGTACTGGACACCTATGATTTAGATGCTATTATTGCTCCAACCGGAGCTCCTGCATGGAAAACTGATCATACAAACGGCGATAATTTTTCAGTATCTGCAAGTTCACCTGCTGCCCGTGCCGGTTATCCGGCCATAACCGTACCAATGGGGTACATTGATGGCTTGCCTGTAGGAATTACATTCTTTGGAACCGCCTGGGATGAAGGAAACCTGATCGGTATGGCGTATGCGTTTGAGCAGGCCACAACTGTCAGAAAAGTACCAACGTTTAGAAACTACGAGTTCTAAGACAGAACATGCTTATTTCTTGCGAATGATGTTAACTCCATCACGAAAAGGTAGAAGCACCTGTTCTACCCGTGCATCCTTCGCCACATACTCATTGAAATAAGCTATGGCCTGCGCTTTATGATCTCCCGGTTGTAAGACGGTACCATCCCACAGCACATTATCAGCAACAAGTAGTCCTCCCGTTCTCAGCAAAGGGATGCATTGTTCGAAATAGAAAGTGTACTGAAGTTTGTCTCCATCCAGGTAAACCAAATCGTATCCCGGTTCCAGTTCCTTAACAATCTGTTGAGCATTGCCTTTCCATAATCGGATGATCCCACGATCATCAAACATTCTGAAATGACGCTCAGCCAGATCCTGATATCTTAAATTCATTTCAATGGTGTCTACGCGGCCATCATCAGGTAAGGCTGAAGCCATCATAACCGCCGAATATCCGGTAAACGTGCCTATCTCGAGCACACGACGAGCACCTGCACTGGCTACGAGCAGTTTTAGTAATTGCCCAACCAATTGTCCACTAAGCATATCGATATACTCCAGCTCTTCATCGGATGAGGCAATTAACTGTAGAATCGAATCCGGTTCAGGTGTGGTGGCCATTTCGCAATAGGCCTCGATATCAGGATGGGTGATCGGAACGACAGGTTTTCCTCTGTGCTTTTTCATGCTTGAAAGATACCATCATTGCTTCTATCATCCCTAAAAATTGACGCTTGGATTTTATACCTGCTAATGAGTCCCGTTTCTATATCTGGTTTTTTACCACCTATACACAATGGTTGATGAGGCGTAGATTCGCTTCCGTACAGATCAGACAGGAATACAACCCCGACAGAACCCGGTCCACCATTTATTATCTCAACCATACCTCCTGGTGGGATGGATTGATCCCTTTATACTTAAACAAGCAGGTTTTTAAGCAACAGGCCCGTGCCCTGATGGAAGACAAACAAATGCAGGAACATCGTTTCTTTTCCAAGATCGGAGCATTTTCCATCAACCTGAATGACCCCAGGTCTTCTATACGCTCCCTTAGATATGCCGTTGAATCATTAAAGCGTCCAAATTCCTGCCTGTTTATTTACCCGGAAGGAAGGATAAATCCTCCGGGTACAACTAATTTTTCGTTTAAGAACGGGCTGTCCTGGATTATCTCACAAACACCCGAAGCAGACATTGTTCCGATAGCTATACAATTCGATTTCTCTGCTCATAGTAAACCCGATTTACATATCACGATAGGCGAACGAATCGACATAACGAATGCATCAAAAGATCAGTTTAATCAATTGTTGATCAATGGATTACAGCAGTTAATGAATACGGGAAGCGGACCCTGATTACCAGGTAACTTCGTACAATCGCTTATTCTTTTGTACCCAATGCGGAGATCGGCTTCTGTAACGAATTCGCATATGAACCAACGGCCAGAATACTCTCGAATAAATTCGTTTAGGCCGAATATATTCTGAAAATCCGGCTCCTTTGCCTCTCTTGTTACCCCAATCCCACTCGAACTCGCTCATAAACCGGAGATAAAAAGGCCCGCTATCTATAAGTGCACGACTTGAAATCCTGAAGGTTCCATTTCCAAAAGTAAGCTTCACCGATCGATTACTCTCAAGCCCGAACCTATTCGCCTTTTTCTGCTCTACGGCCATGTGTGACAATTCATCCAGCACAAGCTGGTTGGAAGGGTCAATAAGCCAGGCTTCCGACTGAAGTGATTTATCCTGTTTGCACATCAGGTAATACACCAAAGTGAATTCATCGGTATGCAACCTACCCCAGTACCAATCATAAAAACTCTGTTTCATGGGCTCCAGCCCCGTGTTATGATCATGATACCCGGTACCGTTGAATGCCAGATCATACCTTCCGTTTTTCCCCGTCACGTTAACTATGCCGGATACGTTTGCAGCAGGCTGGATCAAATTCCAGATATGGTTTTCTCCACTCTTTGAAATAAGATCCGGGTTAGGAATTGCACTTGTGAAAGAGAATGAGGCCTTAATCTGATGCCCTGAAGGTAACTTCTCATCAAGATCCAATTCATATCTTAATTCGCTGTCTTCATACCGTTTAACAAAAGAATGCCCAATCTGTATACTACCTTCAATATCTTCAGAATCACTGGGGTTATATTCCACAAATGAGTAAAACTCGGGTTTACCATGTCTGTACAGTGAAATACTTAGTGCCGGAAACTGACCAGGTAACGGCCCCGCACCATCCTCGTTCATTTGCTTTATGTATGCCGTAGAAAACGGGTTGCCTTCATAGAAAATGATCACAAAACTCCATTCGTTATCCGTGCTTACTGCATCAAAATACCACCATTCGTACCCTCCTGATGGTTTGGTAAGGCACGGAGCTTCATCGGTTAGCTTTGCGGTTATTTTCATAATTAAAGATATATGGTGAACGCCAACCGTACCTTTTCTACTTTCCGTTCATTATGATTTGGTTATTACTCTTTGGTCTGCTTTGGCTTACCGGAACTGGACTTGTTTTAATTAGAAATACGTTTGAATTTGCGGGGCTCAGAAATGTGCATCCTGCAAAGCAGGATTCGGGATCGAGTATAAGCATTTGTATTCCTGCACGAAATGAAGAGAATTCGATTGAACACTGCGTCCGCTCAGTGGCTACACAAACATGTTCCCAAGTAGAGATTCTTGTACTGGATGATCAATCCTCGGACCAGACCTCCTACATTTTGAACCGCTTGCAACAGGAATTTAACTCGATAACCATCTTACAGGGTAAACCTAAACCCAATGACTGGTTAGGCAAACCCTGGGCCTGCCATCAATTAAGTGAGCGCGCAAATGGTGAGTATCTGCTGTTCATTGATGCTGACGTATGGCTGGAACCCGACACACTGCGTTCTTCTTTAGAAGCCATGCAGGAATGGGACATGATTACGGTCTGGCCTCAACAGGTAATGCACACCTTTTGGGAGCATGCAATTATTCCCCGCATTTACTTTGCATTGTGGACCCTCTTGCCTGCCCGCTATGTAGAGCGTGCACCACGATGGATGCCCGCTTCACTACGCACCACATTCAGTTCAACCTTCGCAGCTGCCTGCGGACAGTTTATCATGTTCAGAAAACAGGCATACCATGCCATAGGAGGCCACGAATCCGTAAAACAGGATGTTGTGGAAGATGTTCAACTAGCCAAAAAGATCAAGGCCCAGCAGTTCAGGCTCAAAATGTATCATGGTTCAGGGCAGGTGTACTGTCGTATGTACAATTCCCTGCCGGAAATCTGGAATGGGCTACGAAAGAATTTCTTCCTGGGATTTGATCAGAACGTCGTTCTGTTTCTCTTTATGGCAATCGTTCATGGTATTACGTTTCTCTTGCCCTTTGCAGGCATTGGTGCAGGGTTTGTATCAAACTCATTCCCTCTTATCCTGCTATCTATTAATAACTTAGCATTAATTTTGCTACAACATGTGCTGATATACCGGGTTTTCAATTGGCGATTAATGCATGCTCTGCTTTTTCCTCTGGGTGTGTTATGGTATCAGGCACTAGGTATTCAATGCCTTTGGGATTATGTATCCGGAAATAAACCCACCTGGAAAGGCCGTACTGTTTAATTGCTGAAATTCCATCAAAACTTCATAATGCCGGTTTATTTTAAGCGTTCAGATACCCATATTGGGGCAGCATGAAGGAGATCATCGAGAAATATTTGAAGTATCTAAGCGTAGAAAAAAATGCTTCTCCTCATACCGTCTTGTCTTATTCCACCGACCTTAATGCCTTTCTGGAATTCATATCCGAATCGCAAAACGTGGAACAGGATAGCATTCTTATTACAGCCATAGACCGACTTTCGATACGTTTGTGGCTGAGTGAGCTTACGGCTCTGGAATTGGCAAAAAGCACGATTGCACGAAAAGTTGCAGCGATCCGGTCTTTTTTTAAGTATGCCTTTAAACGAGGGCATATAACAAAGAATCCGGCTCATCTTTTAGTAGTCCCGAAAAAGGAAAAAAAATTACCAAAAACAGCAACTTCAGATGATCTCTCAAGGATGATGGAATTGATTGATCTTGGAACGGCATGGGGCATACAAACGAGGGCCATCCTGGAACTATTCTACAGTACAGGTATTCGCAGGAGCGAACTAACCGGATTAAACGTATCCGATCTCGATTTTTCCAGTCCAAGTATCACCGTGCTCGGTAAGGGCAACAAACAACGCATTGTACCCCTTGGTAACGAAGCAAAAGACGCTCTGAATCAACACCTCGCTCAACGTTCATCGTTATTTGGTTCCCGAACCGATGAGGATGCACGCAAAGCCGTTTTTCTGGCCAAAAGTGGCCAACGCATGTATGACAAAGCCGTGTATAATCTCGTGAAGAAACATTTGGCAAAAACCAGTGAAGTAACCCAGAAGAGCCCACATATCTTACGACACAGTTTTGCGACTCATATGCTGAATAATGGTGCTGATATTCGCGTCATCAAAGAATTCTTAGGCCATTCCAACTTGGCCGCAACCCAGGTTTATACCCACACCAGTGTGGAACGACTAAAACATGTGCACAATCAGGCACATCCAAGAGCAAACACATAATAACAAACAGGAGCAAAAGCTATGAAAACTACATTCACTGCCCGCCATTTCGAACCCAGCGCCCAACTGCAAACTCATTGCGAAGAATCAGCTAAAAAGCTCCTTAACTTTTTTGATCGAATCATTTCATGCGATATCGTTCTGGAGCCTACACCCTCCGATAAAACCCCGCAAAAAGTAGAAATCATCCTTAAAGTTCCGCGCAAAACTCTGAAAGTATCCGAAGCCAGCTTAACCTATGAACAAGCAATCCACGATGCAGTTGCAAACCTCAGCAGACAGTTAAAGCGGTACAAGCAAAAAATGACAACACACTAACCATGCCCTTTACACCGCAGGCCCCTATCCCCCGGAAAGAAAAGATTAGTGTTTCTTACCTGGTGAAAAAGCTCAGAGAGCGTGTGCACATTAATGTAGTTGCATGCGCTTCTGAGAACTGTGCTGAGTACCGTTACATTAAAGAATCCGATTTGCACCGACCCGGACTTGCGTTGGCAGGATACATCAAACTGTTTACGTATCAGAGGGTTCAGATTTTCGGAAATACGGAATCACGATTCTTAGAGAACCTATCTAAGGATCGTCAAAGGGAGGCATTTCGGCGGATTAGTCAATTTGATATGCCGGTCATCTTTTTAACCGATGGTAATCAGATGTCGGATCATATACTCGAAATTGCGGAAGACGCAGGTATCCCCGTGTATTCCACTCCTATTGAGACCACACGGTTCATGACGTTGGTTCGTGATTTTTTGGAAGATCAATTTGCCATTCAAACTATGGTTCATGGTTCTATGGTCGACGTATATGGGATAGGTATTCTGGTTGCCGGCAGATCAGGTATTGGGAAAAGTGAAGTGGCCTTAGACTTAATCGAGCGCGGGCACAGGCTTGTAGCCGACGATGTAGTCATGCTCACAAAAAAAGGAAGTGTTCTTATTGCTACTCCCACCCAAATGAGTAAACACTTCATGGAAATTCGTGGTCTGGGTATCGTTGATGTTATGTCCATGTTTGGAATACGTTCGATTCGCTACCAGAAACGCCTTGAGGTTATCATTGAACTTAGCCTTTGGGACGAAACCAAAGAAGTAGAACGCACCGGACTGAACCATGACTCGGTAAACATTCTGGATCAGGAAATACCGCTCATTCACCTACCTATCACTCCCGGAAAAAACATTACGGTGATTAGCGAAGTGATAGCCATGAATTATTTATTGAAACATTATGGGTACGATCCCGCACAAGCCTTTCAGGATCGTGTTAAGGACAGTATTGCGCTAAAGGCCCGTGGCGAATACAACTCCTTCAAACGAGCCATTGAATATTTCGAAGGCGATTTAGAGTAACATTAGAATGCGGTGCTACTCTTTGAACGCAGAAACGATGTTCTTAACTTTATTTATTAAAGATTACCGCGGTTAATGTCTCTTAAAAATCACTATCACTACGACGAGGAGCGTTGCGAGTTCATCCCTATTGAGTATAAAAGGGCCGAGCAAATCGTTTATAACCTTTCTATCTGGATATTGACCGGCGTCATTATGGCTGGATTAGGGATAACGTTTCTTTCAAATACGGTGGGCACTCCGGCAGAACTCGCATTAAAAGCCGAAAATGAGACGTTGTATCAACAGCTTAACGATACCCGATCTTCATTAGATGAACTAGGCAACGAACTTAGCCGGATTGCTTATCGTGACAATGAGATGTATCGTTCGATTCTCGGTATGGAGAAGCTTTCTCTGGAAGAGAGGGAGGCCGGAGTCGGAGGTACCGATATGTATGAGGAGTTTGACATACATAGCGCTCCCACTGCAGATCTTCTAAAATGGACTTCCTCCAAAATTGATGGCTTAGAGCGCAAGATGAGCATACAGCGCATGAGCTTTGACGAACTCAAAACACGTTACAATCAACACTCGGATAAGATAAAGCATATCCCGGCTATTAAGCCTACCCCTGGTATCATGTTAAGCCCCTTTGGTTTACGCCTTCATCCTATCCTGGAATATGAAAAGCAACATAATGGAGCCGATTTCAGAGCCGATTTAGGTGCTCCTATTTACTCAACTGCCGATGGTACGGTTACATTTACCGGTCGTCGCGGCACCCTTGGTCGTGTGGTTGAGATTGACCACGGTTACGGATACAAGACACTGTATGCCCATTTATCACAATTTGAAAAAGGAATAAAAAAGGGAACAAAAGTAATCCGTGGCCAACAGATTGCAAAAGCCGGCAGCTCAGGATTGGTAGAATCAACAGGTCTGCATTACGAAGTTCACTTCAACAATCAGCCTGTGGATCCCTCCTATTATATTTTTGCTGATATTTCTTTGGAAGAGTATCTGATGTTCAAAGAAATGTCGCTGGCCAACTCCAAAGCTCTCGACTAAACGTACCTCTCCTCTTTTTTTCGTTTATTGAGCTTCAACAAATAAACGAATATGTTCCATCGCTTCGTCCTTATCATACTGTTATATGGGTTTTTATGTAGCCCAATGATAACTGCTCAACTTCAGGTTCCTCTTCCCCTGCAAACAACGATCGATTCTTTAATCGAAACCTCTGTTACAGATTCGATTGGTTTTAAGCGCCTCACCCATTTGGTCGACACCTTTGGCCCGCGCCTAAGCGGTTCACGTGAATTAGAAGAAGCGATAGACTGGATAGTGGAAACTATGCAAACCGAACAATATGATACTGTTTGGAAACAACCTGTGATGGTACCGAACTGGAAGCGTGGAAATGAATCGGCAACGTTGACCCTTCCTTATGAAAAGAATTTACCGATGCTTGGATTAGGAGGAAGCATTGGGACTCCAAAAAGAGGAATCGAGGCCGAGGTTCTGGTGGTCTCCTCTTTTGAAGAATTAAAAGAACGAGGTGAAGAAGCAGCCGGTAGAATTGTGGTGTACAATGTTCCTTTTACTACCTATGGTCAAACCGTTACCTACCGTTTAAACGGGGCAGTTGAAGCGGCAAGAGTCGGTGCTGTGGCCAGCCTGGTTCGATCGATAGGTCCGTATGGAATGCAAACACCGCATACCGGAAACTCCCGTTATCAGGAAGGCATTGATAAAATCCCTCATGCCGCTATCACAATGGAAGATGCTATGCTTTTACAGCGGTTACAGGACCGTGGAGTACCTATTTCCATACAATTATATATGGAGGCCCAAACACATCCTGACACCCTTTCTCACAACATTATTGCTGAAATCAGAGGATCTCATTTTCCGGAAGAAATCATTGTTGTGGGGGGCCACATCGATTCCTGGGATGTGGGACAGGGAGCCATGGATGATGCAGGTGGATGTGTTGCTGCATGGGAAATCATCCGTTTGTTAAAAGAATCGGACATAACTCCAAAGCGGACGATACGGGTTGTACTATGGACCAATGAAGAAAATGGGCTTCGGGGAGCAAAAGAGTATCATCGATGGGTAAAAGAAGACGAGCAATCGCTGGACCGTCATGTGCTGGCTATTGAATCGGATAGCGGGATTTTTGACCCTATAGGGTTTGGATATGGCGGAGATTCGGATGAAGCTGTAGCTATATTGAGCGCTATTGGAAAGCGACTTGAACCAATCGGTTCCGGGGAAATAACTCTTGGTGGTGGTGGCGCTGATATTGGCCCGTTAATGCAGGATGGTGTGCCCGGAATGGGGCTTAGAGTAGACAGAGATCGTTACTTTTGGTATCACCACACCCATGCGGATACCATCGATAAGCTGACAATAGAAGACTTTAATGCCTGTGTGGCTACTGTGCTAGCTTTAACGTATGGAGTTGCAGACTGGCCGGTACGACTACCTCGTTAATGTTCTGAGCGATACCGTTCTATTATCCGATCGGAGGCTTTTATCGTTTTTTTTAACCATTCAAACAGTAACTCTTCCTTCTCCTGATCGGAAAGCTGCCAGGGAATATCAGATCTTCGAAGTCGCAATGTGGTTTCATACAAACAAAGTGCTGCACTCACCGAGATATTGAAGCTTTCGCTAAATCCATACATTGGGATTTTCACAAATCCATCCGCTAATTTCTCCATGTCGGGAGTGATACCTTCCAGCTCTGTTCCGAAGACAAGAGCTGTAGGTTGTGTGATATCCAGTTCGTGGATTTCCACATCTTGCTCATGGGGCGTGGTTGCAATAATCCGGTAGCCTTTACTGCGCAACGATTGGATACATGCCTGTGTGTTTTGTTCCTGCTGACGAAACCGTTGAATACTTAACCATTGATGCGCTCCTATAGAAACCTCATTGGAGGCGTTAAACTCATTCCTGTTTTCTATGGTATATACATCCTGTACACCAAAACCATCGCAGCTTCTGAGTACAGCACTTGCGTTATGAGACTGATAAATATCTTCAAGGACAACCGTTAGATGACGTGTACGCTGGCTTAGCACGGTTTTAAAAGTAGCTAACCGTTCAGCGGTTACAAATCCGGAAAGATGTTCAATTAATGAATTATGATCGTTCATGACATAAAAAAACCCGATTATCACACATAACCGGGTTTGAGATATTCATTGGATGAGATTACTCGCAGCGAAAGGTAAATCCTTTTTTCCGGATGGTTTCAATGTAATCCGTCTCTGTAAACTCACGAATCTTTTTCCTCAGATAGCTGATGTAAACATTGATGTAGTTGGTTTGGGTATCAAAGTGTATATCCCAGACTTTTTCCGCCAGTTCTTCCTGAGTGATAATTCTGTTTTTGTTTTTAAGGAAATACACCAACAGGTTGAACTCATTATTTGTAAGCTGGACCTTTTCTCCATTTATAGAGAATTCCCGTCTCAATAAGTCAACTTTCAGTTCGCCGCAAGTCAATTGTTGATCACCGGAAGACTCACTCCTTCTTTTTATTGCTTCTAAACGGGCAAGAAGCTCCTCCGTATTGAAGGGTTTGGTCAGGTAGTCGTCAGCCCCAACCTTCAGACATTTAACTTTTACGTCGGTTTCCTGTTCTCCGGAAAGAATGAGAACAGGTGTAGTAATATTTTTATCGCGGATGGATTTACATACTTCATATCCATCACCATCGGGAAGACCAAGATCAAGTATGATCATTTCATACTCTTTACTTGTTGCCATCAATTCCCCATCGTTTGCTGTCTCGGCTAATTCTACGCTGTTCCCGTTATGCTCCAGTACCGCTTTTACCAAGGTGCGTACCGATGGATCATCTTCTACGACTAATATGTTCATATATAGGTTGTATACGCGTTGGTTATAGACTGCATCCTACGGATTTATCCTGTGCTAGTCAATAATTTTGTTAGAAGAACTTAACAAACATTAAAAAGAACGGGGCCGTCTTCAGACATGTATAATGACAGGGAAACATCATGGGCCTCAACGGGTAATCCTTCCACCAAAAAATCATTAAAAAGTAATCCTAATGAGCATGTATCCGACTCTTTAGATAAGAATGTATCATAATATCCTTTCCCATATCCCAGTCGATATCCGTTACGGTCGCCTGCAAGCATAGGTACAATAATGAGGTCAAAATCTTGTTGATATCCCCGAATGATCGGGGGTTCAAGTATCCCGTATTCATTCGGCTCTAATTCGCTAAACTGGGTAAGATGATGATGGATGAGCATACGCCCCGATTGCATAACCGGAATAAAAACCTGCATGCCTCTGCTTAACATCCATTGAATGAGACCATGCGTATCGGGTTCTTTCCGGCTATTGATGGAAACAAAACAATGCACCCTATGAATATCCTTCTCAAGAATAAATGCCTTCGTATGATTCTGAATACTCCTGCTCGCTCTGCTCCATTCATCCTCGGGTAAAGCTGCCCTTTTTTCTTTGAATACCTTCCTCAGCTCCTTTTTATTCTTCAACACCTCCATCTATAAGTCGATGATATGATGTTCATCGGATGTTAACTCTTCATGCTCAATGTACACCAACAAACGGTCCCACAAATCTATGCCATATTTATTCATAAAGTATAATGGACCAATGGCACGCTCCTGCAGTCCCCCACCCGGAAAAAGATTAATCTTGGCCTTTTCAATGCGTTGAAGCTGAACCTGTTCCTGCTGTTTGATGGATTTGGTAACCCGACCTCTCACCTTATTGATTTCGTTTTGAAAGCCAGCAAACGTTTTGCCTACAAAGCCCGTAAGCGAAGCATCGATCGGAGCTACTTCCCCGGCCAGTTGTTGCTCAAGCTTGCCCAACTCCTTTAGTTTCTCATTAAATAAGGCATTGATATCCGGATGATGTGACGCGTCTATATACTTCGCGTTCAATTCTTCCACTCTCTCGTAGTAATCCGGTAATTCAAATGGGAGTTTCTCGGTCACGCGGCGTACCCCGGATTCCACTAACGTCATGCTCAGCCTGGGATATATAACAGGCATCGTCAAATCAAAGGCCTCGTAGTAGGATTTCATTTGTGCATAATAAGCCAATTCTCCGGGTCCAGCCACATATCCTAAAGTTGGTAGCAAATGATCCTGAATAATCGGCCTCAGGAACACATTCGGGGAAAACCGTTCAGGACTCCGTTCTATAGCTTCAAGAAGTTCTGATTCTGACCAAGAGGAATTACCGGCCGAAAACCCGCTATCGGCAATGGATATTTTTTCTCTTTTGCCCTGATCATCGATAAAAAACAAATTCGTTTCACCGATTTTAACCTGTTGATGGTATGCTTCTGAAATATGCTCTGAGGTGTCCATCAATAAGCGTTGAATACGGGATCGCTCTGTTACGCTACGAGTTAAAACGGGTATAAGCAGTTTCTTAATACCACCATTGAAACTCCCGCAGACAAGAAGCCCGTATTTGCTAAACAAGTGTGCAATGAGCGTCGCAAATGCTTTCCCGTGTGTATTCCCTTGCTCATAACAGGCATGGATCAATGACCAAACTTTTTCAGAGAATTCTGTTTCAAACAGGTGCCCGGTAAGGCATGCTTTAAATTCGTCCCAGTTTGGTATTTCAATAGCAGAAACAGGTTGACCGGAGTCATCATCCGGAAAACGACAAATTTGAAAATCATCTTTTCCAAACAACCCCAAAGAGGCAATTTCATCATAATCATGATCTTCGTCAGCCAGCCAGAAAACCGGAACAACGGGACGCTGGAGTTGCTTCTCCCATTTTTTGCTTAACTGAATAGCTGTTATGATCTTATACATCGTAAATACAGGACCGCCAAATACCCCAAGTTGTTGCCCGGTAACAATAGCAAGGGCGTCTTCCTGTTTCATGCGGTCCAAAGCTGAACGTTGAAGATCGGCTATACCCAACGTTTCATGGTATGCACCTAAAACTGGTATCAGTTTCTGAGTTAAGGAACCACTCCTTAGATGAGCACTTTTGTTTTGGATTGCTTCTGAGTCAAAGGGGTTCGTCTCATAAAATGTGAGTAGGTCGGGGTCCTGTAAAATGTACTTCTGGAAAAGGTCTGAAAATGGTAGGTGCCCAAACGGGCATGATGTATGGGTCACTATTAGCCTTTAAGTTTGGAAATTCGGTCTCTTATTTTGGCTGCTTTCTCGTAGTTCTCTCTGTCGATTGCTGTTTTCAGTTCTTCTTCGAGTTCCTCAAGTTGAGATAGTCCTTTTGCTACCTGTTCCTCTTCTGTTGCCGAAACCGTTTCTTCCAATGGTTCCGGATCCGGGTCTGTTTGTATTCCTGCTTCCTTAAGCACCGTTTCATTCACATAGATCGGTGCTCCAAAACGAACGCTAAGAGCAATGGCATCACTGGGTCGAGCATCCATTTCAAAAAGCTGAGCATCTCGCTCGAAGGTTATTAATGCGTAAAAGGTACCCTGAGATAATTCATTAATTACAATGTGTTTGATCTGAGAATCGAAACCCAATACGATATTCTTGAGTAAATCATGAGTCATCGGGCGCGGAGGTTTAATATTTTCAAGCTCTAAGGCGATGGCCTGTGCTTCAAAAGATCCGATAATTATGGGGAGCCGGCGACTACCTTCTGCTTCAGTAAGAATGAGAGCGTAAGCACCTCCACTACTCGGGCTTGTGGAAAGCCCCAAAATCTCCATCAATACTTTATTCAAAATGTGCCTTGTGTGTTAGAATGCATGTCTATTTAAGGTAAACAATTTTGTCCAAGCCAAAAATTGGCAGTTCCGTTCTGAGCTTAAGTACTTACATTTTTTTCAAGAAAAAAAAGGCTTCATATTCCTTTAAAAGGGAAATAAAACCTATATTCGAATTAGCTTTACGTATACAATACTATGCCAGATGTAAAGCAGACTTTGTGAATTATTTATCTGCATGCTCGACAACTATTTACCGATCTTAATCCTTGCCGGAGTTGCTATATCACTGGCATCACTACTAATGGTACTCTCCCGTGTGCTTGGGCCTTACCGTCCCAATAAGCACAAACTCAGGCCTTACGAAAGTGGCATGGACCCTGTTGGCGAAGCCAGAGAGCGATATTCGATCAGCTTCTATCTCGTCGCTATGGAATTCATTGTATTCGATCTGGAAGTGGTCTTTATTTATCCTTGGGCAGTGCGCTATTTGGAGCTTGGCCTGGGAACGTTCATCGCTATGATGTTCTTTATCGTTATACTTTTTGTAGGACTGCTTTACACCTTGAAAAAAGGCACACTAGATTGGGACACTAAGCCATCCACAAAAGCTAAATCATTAACTGTAGAATAGAGTAATACTATGGGAATTGAATCAGCACTTGGAGAAGGTTATCTAACCACAAAAATTGATGTTTTAGCCAACTGGGCCCGCTCTAATGCCGTTTGGCCTATGCCAATGGGGCTGGCCTGTTGCGGTATCGAAATGATGGCTTTTGCAGGACCAAAGTATGATGTGGCACGATTTGGTTCAGAAGCGTTCCGATTCTCCCCCCGTCAAAGTGATGTTATGATTGTTGCCGGTTGGGCTACCTATAAAATGTCGCATGCCATCCGGAGAATCTGGGATCAGATGCCGGATCCAAAGTGGTGTATTGCTATGGGGGCCTGTGCTTCAACCGGTGGTATGCACCGATGCTATGGAGTGGTACAGGGTGTGGATAATTTCCTTCCGGTTGATGCTTATGTTTCCGGGTGCCCACCCCGCCCTGATGCAGTGTTGCACGCCTTGATGAAAATTCAGGATAAGATTAAAACCGAGCATTCGGTCTTATTAGATGCCTAGCTATGAGTTTAGTACTAAGCGATTCCTTACAAGCCACTGTAAACGCCCTGACTGATACGTTTACCGATAAATTAATCGAAGTGTATCAATCGTCTGGTGACACGTTTATTCGCATTGAGGCTGATGCCAACATCGAGATTCTATCTTTCCTTAAGAAGGAACAACATTACGTATATCTTACCGACGTGTTTGGTATCGATCGGTATACCTCGGATGAACGGTTTGAGGTGGTATACAACATTACCAATCTTCGCGACCGTGAAAGGTTGATGGTTAAGGTTCGTGTTGAGGAAGAAAACCCAACCTTACGAAGCGCTACTGAAGTCTGGAGTTCTGCGAATTGGCATGAACGGGAAGTGTACGATATGTTTGGGGTATACTTTGAAAATCATCCTGACCTGAGACGTATCTACTTACCTCAGGATTTTGAATACCACCCGCTTAGAAAGGAATTCCCATTGTTGGGTATCCCGGGCTCCATTGATTTACCGAACACCACACCCGATACGGAGTAGTTATCATGAAACTCGAAGGAATTGATGCCAAGGTAAAACCAGAATTTTTTGAGCAGCACCAGAGAGACATTTACCGAAGCCTTGAAGACAAGCATACGTTTATTGAAGAGATTGATGATGATGACCCTCTGAATGCCAAAATGGTGCTCAACATGGGGCCTCAACACCCTGCTACTCATGGAGTATTGCGGTTAGTTCTTCAGTTGAAAGGCGAGCTTATCGAAAAAACCAAACTGGACATCGGCTACCTGCATCGAGGTGTTGAAAAAATAGCGGAGAATAAGACGTATCAGGAATTCATGCCATACACCGACCGCATGGATTACCTATCCCCATACAGCAATAATGTCGCGTTATGTACCGCTGTTGAGAAAATTGCAAACGTCGAAGTTCCGGAACGTGCCCACTACATACGGATGATTTGCTGCGAACTTGCCCGCATTTCTTCTCATTTACTGTGGCTCGGAACAATGGTTATGGATTCCGGTGCCATTTCATTCTTCCTCTGGACATTCCGCGAACGTGAAAAGATTTATGACATATTCGATCAGGTAGCTGGTCACCGTTTTACGGTTTCCCATTCACGTATTGGTGGCGTTGCCTCCGATTTTACGGATAGCGCTGTTGCCATCATTAAAGAGTTCATAACCGGTTTTCCAAAAGAACTGGCCGACTACCACAAGTTGTTGGATCGAAACCGCATTTTTATTGACAGAAATGAAGGTGTTGGTGTACTCCCATCTGAAAAAGCGCTTGATCTGGGGGCTACCGGCCCGGTACTTCGTGCTACCGGATATGCGTTGGATCAACGGATTATAAACCCATACGCCCGGTATTCTGAAGTCGATTTTGAGGTCCCCACCCGCCTTGAAGGTGATAACCTGGCGCGTTATTTCGTTCGTATGGAAGAGATGAGTCAAAGCATTGAGATCATTAAGCAGTGCTTTGAGAAAATGCCGAAAGGCCCCGTCCGTACCGATAATGCAAAGCAGGCCTACCCTTCCAAAGACGAAGTATATTATTCCATGGAAGGCATGATTCACGACTTTATGATGACCGACACGGGTATATGCCCTCCCACAGGTTCTGAATGCTATCATGCCATTGAATCCCCTAAAGGTGAACTCGGATACTACATTCAAAGTGACGGCACCGGCCATCCCTGGAGATTGAAATTAAGTGTTCCTTCCTTTCGAAACCTTCAGGTACTTGAGCAAGTGCTTGATGGAGAAATGGTTGCCGATACGGTTGTTATCATCGGTGGAATGGACCCTGTACTAGGAGAATCTGACAAATAGACAATGAGTGAAACCTATTCATTTACCGACGACGACTTAAAGGAAATTGAGCAAATCAAAGCCAAATTCCCTGAAGTAATGCCAGCAACGCTACCTACTTTATGGGTAGCGCAACGACGGTTTGGTCATGTGGAACCGCCTGTACAGCGACTGGTAGCTCAGACCCTTGATCTACCTGAATCGCATGTGCACGGTGTGGCAACCTTTTATACTCAGTACTACAAAGAACGTATGGGTAAATATGTTCTGGACGTTTGTACAACAACCAGTTGCCAGCTCTGTGGTGGGTATGAAATGCTACATTACCTGGAAGACAAACTCGGAATTAAAGCCGGAGAAACAACGGAAGATGGAATGTTCAGCATACAATCTGTAGAATGTCTTGGGGCATGTGGGTACGCACCTATGATGCAGATTACAAACGATGTACATGTAAATAATCTGACCTTTGAAAAGCTGGATAAGATTATTGATGACTTGAAAAACGATAGGTTACCTGAACATGAATCGGTAGCAATGCCATTACTTCAGGATGAAAAATAAGCAGCTATGGCCGTAGATTGGAAATCATATAAACCGGTTATTATTCCTAATATCAAAAACCTGCACGAAATTGAGGTTTATGAAAAGAATGGTGGGTATAACGCACTTAAAAATGTAGTCACCTCAGCCGACTGGTCACCAGAACGCGTTGTTGACGAAGTAAAAGCTGCCAACATCAGAGGACGCGGAGGTGCTGGATTTAACGCTGGTTTGAAATGGTCATTCATGCCTAAGCCTGATGGCGGACCCAGATATTTAGCCTGTAACGGCGACGAGTCTGAACCAGGCACGTTTAAGGACCGCAAGATTTTCGAATACAATCCTCACCTATTTATTGAAGGTGCTTTGATTGCAGCTTACGCAATGGAAATCACCACTGTATACGTTTACATACGTGGCGAATACACCGAGTGGATCCGGATGATGGAGAAAGCCCTTTCTGATGCCTATAAAAAAGGATATATCGGCAACAAGCTCTTCGGTACAGAATTCAGTGTTGATTTCTACTGCACGGGCGGAGCAGGCGCTTACATCTGCGGAGAAGAAACGTCCATGCTTGAGTCTCTGGAAGGAAAACGAGGATATCCCCGCGTTAAGCCTCCCTTCCCTGCTCAAAAAGGATTATGGGGACGTCCTACTACCATTAATAATATTGAAACCCTGGCCAATGTTCCGGGTGTGATAAACAATGGTGCCGACTGGTTTAAAAGCATAGGTGCGGAAAACCATCCAGGCCCTGTTTTGTATGGTATCTCTGGGCACGTAAACCGACCCGGTGTGTACGAATTACCTTCTGGTGTACCTGTGCTTGACTTAATCAACGAGGTTGCCGGAGGAATTCGTGGAGGAAAATCCATTAAAGGACTGATTCCGGGAGGATCATCCACCCCTATCCTCAGAGGAGATTCGTTAGAAGGCGTGTGTATGGATTCTGACTCTCTGCGGGAGGCCGGCTCTATGATGGGAACAGCTGGTATGATTGTAATGGATGAAACAGTGGATATGGTAGATATGCTCTGGCGGATTTCACACTTCTACCATCACGAATCCTGTGGTCAGTGCACACCATGCCGGGAAGGAACAGGCTGGTTAGAAAAAATTCTGATTAAAATTAAAAACGGAGATGGTGAAATCCGTGACCTGGATCTTTTAATCGATCTTTGCTCACAGATGGAAGGTCGTACAATCTGTGCCTTAGCCGACGCGGCAGCATGGCCTGTCCGATATACCATAAATCGTTTCCGAGACGAATTCGAAGCCCGTTGTAAACCAAGTGTACACGCAGTAGCCTAATACCGATTTATTATGCCTGAAGTTTTTATTGACGGAAAACACTACGAATTCGAGCCTGGCGAAAAGGCTCTTCAATTTATATTGGATAATGGAAAGGAAGTCCCTTTTTTCTGTTACCACCCCTCGATGTCTGCCCCGGCGAATTGCAGACAATGTTATGTAAAAGTGGGCACTCCTGTAAAAAGCAGAGAGACCGGTGAATACGAGCTTGACGAGAATGGCGAACGGGTAATACGCTGGTTCCCCAAAATGCAGACTTCCTGCAGTCTTGATCTTTCCGATGGAATGGTTATTCAAACTCAGGAAACCAGCTCTGAAGTTGCCCGTGCCCAGAAAGACACTATGGAACTCATCCTGATCAACCATCCGTTGGATTGTCCTATTTGCGATCAGGCCGGAGAATGCCCTCTTCAAATACAGACGTATAAATACGGACCTGAAGGCTCCCGTTTTGAAGTAAAAAAGGTGCATAAACCAAAACGCGTGGAATTGGGCCCCCGCGTCACATTAGATGCCGAACGTTGTATCAATTGTACTCGGTGCGTTCGCTTTACCGAAGAGATTTCAGGCACCCATCAGTTAACGATTTCATCCCGTGGGGATAAGAATTATCCGATTACAGCTCCTGATACCGTATTTGACGACCCGTATTCTGTAAACACAGTTGATATCTGCCCTGTCGGAGCACTTACTTCTACCGATTTCCGGTTTAAAGCCAGGGTCTGGGAAATGAATCAAACCCCAAGCATCGATATCACCGGAGGTAACGGGAATAACATTGACCTTTGGACACGAGACAATCTTGTTCTTCGCATCACACCCAGGTTCAATAAAGAAGTTAATGACCATTGGATTCCGGATTCAGCACGCGATGCGTATCGCAGGTTCAATGAGAACAGAATATCACGACCTTCTATAAAGCTGGATGGGAATGAACAAGTCAAAGCTTCATGGAATAACGCTATACAAACGTTTGCAGAGACCTTGGCCCAACATAAGCCAGAAGATATACTTGTAATCGGAAGTGGACATGCTTCTGTAGAAGAGAACTTCTCACTTATGAAGTTTTTCTCAACCTGGGGTGTCAACGATTTCTTTGTGATTCCTCACCTTATTGAAGGTGCAGGCGACGATTTCCTCCTAACCGACGATCAAGCTCCCAATTTTACCGGTGTTCAGGCATTGGGCTTTACCCCACAAAACGACTCTTCCATTAAGGATCATGTTAAAAAGGCAAAAGTGGTCATCGTTTTATCCGATGAATTGATGGATCGTGGTGTTCTCAGTCATTCTGATCTTGAATCTCCCTATTTCATTGTGTTGGCCACTAATGAATGTGACACGACCAAAGCTGCAGATTTAGTAATTCCCATTACCTGTATTGCAGAACATACGGCTACCTATGTGAACGTTCGGGGACGGGCACAACGCTCTTTCCCTGCAAAAGAGACGAGATACAGCTCCAGAAAACTGGATCTTGAAATGTCTGAAGGTCGTCTGGATCGGTTTGGAACCAATTTTGATAACTGGGTAAACGAAGAGAATAAAGTAGACTGCGGGCCGGTTTGGGATATCCTGGAACAAATCAGTGATCATATGGACCTTGGATTGGCTTTTGGATCTTCCAGAGCTGTACTGCAACAGGTTTCATCTTCCTATGATGTGTTTAAAGAGCTTACCCATGATCGTATGGATCAGGAAAACGGAATACAACTTTCAATTGGCGAACAAGCCGTAATACAAGAATAAGACGATGCCTCTAGGTGGAATAGACGTTTTTGGATGGTTTTTTATCCCGACGTGGGTAACCGTTTTTGGAATTGCCTTGATCAGCCTGCTCAACTCTGCTGCATTAACTGTATATGCAGAACGTAAAGTATCGGCGTACATTCAAAACCGGGTCGGACCAAACCGGGTGGGACCTGCAGGATTACTCCAGCCACTGGCCGACGTAGTTAAGCTATTGTTAAAAGAAGACGTAACCCCTATTCACGGGTATAAATTGCTTCATGCTATCGCGCCGATGATACCTGTGGCTACCGCATTGATGACCATTGCAGTGATACCATTTGGCGACAACCTCTACATCACCGATATCAATGCAGGTGTATTGTATTTATTCGCTATTGCCTCGTTGGGTGTGTATGGTGTAACGCTGGCAGGCTGGTCATCAAACAGTAAATACTCCTTACTCGGCGGACTTCGGGCTGCGGCTCAGATGATTAGTTATGAATTACCCATGGGAATGGCCATTGCTTCTGTGGTACTTATGGCCGGCTCACTCAGCCTGGTCGATATCGTAGATTCCCAGGAATACTGGTGGAATATATTTCGCAACCCAATCGGAGCTGTGATTTTTATTGTAGCAGCCTTTGCCGAAGCTAACCGAACTCCGTTCGATTTAGTAGAAGCAGAACAAGAACTTGTAGGAGGATTTCACACGGAATACAGCTCCATGAAGTTTGGAATGTTCTTTTTAGCTGAGTACATGCACGTTGTGATTGGAAGCATGCTTATCACCACCTTTTTCTTTGGATCGTACCACCTTCCTTTTGCAGGGTACTGGTTGCCCGAAATGCACCCCATCCTCAAAGGTCTCCTGGATATTCATGTGTTTATCATCAAGACCGTATTCTGGGTATTCACATTTATCTGGGTTCGCTGGACGATACCGCGATTCAAGTTTAACCAGGTTATGAAACTTGGCTGGAGCCGGTTGTTGCCCATCAGCATTCTTAACTTTATGCTCATAGCTATAGGAATGTACGTATACACCCACGCTTTTTAATATTCCAGGCTGGTCATCCGTTCAGCCTTTTTTTGTATCGCTCTGTTTCCTCTATCACATGAGTATGCTAATCCTTTCATGTGATTTATGCGATGCTTGCGCAGCCCTACATTTCTCCCAGTTCAACAACACATATGGAGGTTACCATGAAATCACGACTCTTTTCCACTCTTTTCATTCTCAGTATGCTGGTACTTACAAGCTGCGACATCACGGAAGTAACAGAAGTAACCGAAGTGCAGGTAATTGGTAATGAGGTTTACTCAGCAACCATACAATTAAGGAACTCAGATTTTGTTGATGCAGATGAATTTGTCTCGATTGCTGAATTTGGATGGGACAATCTTGACATTCCCACCGTTGACGAAGGTGTTGTTTTAGGATACCTGCAATTTAATGGAGAAACATCGTGGCATTCTCTCCCTATGAATGTACCCTTTGAGAACGATTTGGTAACGCTCAGATACAATTTTGATGAGCGTATTTTCAATCTCATCCTGGAAGGCGAAGTGGCTGGTAATAATGCGATGAATGTAGATTTGTTTAATGGTGATATACTCCGGATTGTAAGTATCCCACCCTCTCAGCAAATCCGCGGAAAAGGTCTGGATTACACCGATTATGAAGCAGTAGCTGAACGGTATGGATTGCCAAAATAAAACCCTCCTTTTTTAGAATATGATCGTTATAAAAGCTATGTGATTCACATAGCTTTTATATTTTAGGGGATGCACACTGATAGGTGGAGGGATTTTTTTTCTACAAATACT
>JBCBST010000045.1:0-22377 GCA_039819115.1 Bacteroidota bacterium | reverse complement strand
GTTTTATGGACATCATTATTACCAATTCCGATTTGTTGAATTCCGGCAATTACTTTTTGTGGCATAGAATCACGGCTATAAATGGAAAAGCAGAAAATAGGAAATCGTCAGTCAAAAAAAGCATGGCGCTTTTATGTGAAATGATGAATAATGAGAGCTATCGATATGAATTTTTAAGATATTAGGAGATCAAAAAACAAGGGTGGTGAATACAGAAATGAAGACAAGGCAAATAATCCTCGCCTTTTTAATTCTGGCTTTTGTTACGGATGTAAGTAAAGCCAGACAGGTACGTGTAAGCAGTGTTCCTGATTGGGTAAAACCCAATGCGTATCTGTCCGAATTAGAAAATGATGAGGATACTTATTCAGGAGTAAAGTACCTGTTGGTTGATATACAGGATAAAATCATAGCTACGGAAACCTATCTGAGGTTTGCGATCGGAGTACTTAACAGCGAGGGGCTTGAAGCTTTTTCTGACATCGAAGTTGAGTTTGATCCTACGTTTCAGGAATTAGTGTTTCATAAAGCTGTGATCATCCGTGATGGTGTTGAGATTAACAAACTGAATGAAAGCGAGATACAGGTATTCAGAAAAGAAGAAAATTCGAACCGATATCTGTATGATGGTTCGTTAAACGCCGTAATTAACCTGACGGATGTAAGAGTTGGAGACATTATTGAATATGCGTATTCAACCATAGGGGAAAACCCTATTCATGATGGAAGATATTTCGCCAAACTAAAAACGGAGTACCAGATTCCGTTTAGTGAACTAAGGTATCGGATCATAAACGATGACAAAAGAGACCTCAATTTCAAGTACTTCAACGGAGCCCAGAGACCCATCGTTACCGAAACCAGTGATGCCATTGAATATAACTGGGTGATTAAAGACCGGGGAGAGTCATTTTATGAAGACTACACTCCCTCCTGGTACGATCCGTTTAGATCCATACAGGTAACCGAGTTTTCAGAATGGAAAGAAGTGGTACAGTGGGCATTACCTCACTATACCCCATCGACTGCAGAGCAGAATAAGATTAAAGCTGAATCCAGCACCTTATTTGAGAAAAACAACCTGGATCAGATGATTCAAACGGCTATCAGATTTACACAGGATGATGTTCGTTACCTGGGGTTTGAATCCGGAATGAGTGCCTATAAACCGAATGCTCCTACCAAAGTGTTAAACAGGAGGTTTGGTGATTGTAAAGATAAATCCGTTTTGTTGGCTTCCATGCTGGTTGCAATGGGTGTAGAAGCTCATCCTATGCTGGTGAACAGTACGGTTACAGAGTCACTGGAAGATTATTTACCCTCTCCTAAGGTGTTTGATCATTGTGTGGTGACTTATGTATACAAAGGAGAGCGATTTTTCGTAGACCCCACCATTAATAATCAGGGGGGTACTATTGATGATCTTTCCTTCCCGGATTATGGGTATGGTCTCGTTCTGAAAGAAGGGGAAACCGAACTTATAGAGCTACCGGCTGATGAAGCGTCTAAAATAGACGTAGAAGAAGTATTTCGTTTGGGGCAAGTCGGAAAGGGCGCCGTCTATACCATATCCACTAAATATTATGGAGCTCAGGCGGATGGACAACGGGCTATGTTTGAGTCTAATACATTGTCTTCTATATCAGAGAATTATGAGAACTACTACGGAGGTATTTACAGAGGCTTGGAGGCCACTAAAAAACTAAGCATCGAAGATGAGAGGGAAGATGAAAACGTGTTTGAAACAAAAGAGGAATACGTAATTCCATCCATATGGGATGAATATCCAGGGAGTAACTCAACCCTGGTCGCAGATTTTGCCCCATACGATATGACGCGGTTTATGATTACGAATCTATCTTCAAACAGAGATATGCCTGTATATATTGGAGAGCCGGTTGAGTATAATTCTACTATAGCGATAGAGTTTCCACAAGATTGGTCGATCTCCCCTTCGTCAGAAAGTATTACCGGACCTGGCATTTCATTTGAATCTGAAGTAATACCTGTTAACACAAAAAAGGTATTACTCACCTACAACTATACGATTCTTAAACCTACCATAGAACCATCAGAAGTCGAAGATTTTATTGAAGCACAGGAAAGAATAGATGAAAGTCTGATTTTCCAGGTTTCATACAATGAGAGTGTTCAAGGGTTTTCTGCTAGTTGGATAATGATAGGTATTACCTTATTGGCACTGGTTTTATCCATCATCGTTTGTTTTAATCTGTATCAAAAGTACGACCCTAAGCCCACCGAACAGGAAAATCCTATTGAATCTATCGGAGGGTGGCTTTTTCTGATTGCACTGGGGTTAACAGTTGCCCCTATTCGTATTCTGTTCGGGCTTATTCAGGAGGCAAACTTTTATAATGCGAACGTGATAAATAGTCTCTTAAGCAGTTCAGAACTGAGTTATAATCCGGAATTGGCTTTTCTGATTATGACCGAATTATTCTTCAATATATGCATCATTATTTTTCCGGTATTCTTGATCATACTCCTGGCTAAAAGAAGATCAAGCTTTCCAAAGCTGTATATCTTCTACATAGGTGGTCATTTTGTATTTTTACTGGTTGATGCTCTACTGACGACACTGTTAGCGTCAGATGTGTTTACATCAGAGGAGTTATCGGGTTATTATGGTGATGTGTTCCGAAGCTTCCTGGGGATATGTATTTGGATTCCTTACATGCTGATTTCAACAAGGGTTAAAAGAACATTTGTAACCCGGTTTGCCAAGGATGATTCCGAACCTGATCATGCACCTTTAGAGTCAGATACGACTACCTTTTCGTTAAATTAAAAACGGTAATCTCCGGTCGTACATTAAATCTGACCTGCCATAAATGACCCAAAGCACGGTTGATGTATACCTGTCGATCTCCGGGTAATTCTATGATTCCAGCTGTGTATCGTTTGTTCCGAACCGGAAGTATTGGTGGTGAGAGGAATGGTGGTTTACATTGCCCTCCGTGAGTATGTCCAGAAAGAATCCAGCCTTTATAACCGGACCAAATATCAAGATCACAGGTATCGGGATTATGACTAAGCACGATGTTTGCTCTGCCTGGATCATATTCCTTGAAGGCTGCCACCGGATCAAAGTTGATGGCCCAATAATCGTCCAGCCCGATGAATGTTAGTCCCGCCAGAGTTAATGGTTCATTTCTCAAGATGGTGATACCATGGTCTTTTAATCTCTGAACCGTTCGCTCTGCTACATGTTCCTCCCTCCAGTTTACACCATAATCATGATTTCCTAAAACACCGACTGTTCCTAACGACCCTAATGGCGCATGTTCAAAAACTTCAGCTAGCTGATCAAACTGCGTATTGTTTTCATAAGAAATGTAATCACCTGTATAGACTACAAAATGAGGGTTTAGTGCCTTTACCTTGATAAATGACTCGATGATATAGCTGTAGTCAAATCGGTTGCCAACGTGTACATCGCTGATTTGTATCATTTTCTTTCCTTCCAAAGCGTCAGGAAGATTGGAGACAGGCAGATCAACATGGGTGAACTCAACCCAGAAAGGTTCTATCGCATATGAATAAACACCGGTTAAACCACTTAACCCAACTCCGGCTAATGCTGTTTTAATCAGAAAATCTTTTCGCTTCATGCAGCAGTGTACCTCAAATCTGAAGTGAAGTTTCCGCTCTTTATGTACAGGACGATCCCACCCTACAACCCTTTCAAAAACTCACGGAAGGTATCGGTATCGTATTTGGCCATACCCCGTTCTTCGAGGGCAATGTTTCCGTCGGGGTCGATCACATAGGTAGTGGGAACAATAGTACTGTTATACACTCCGGGCCTTCTTCCCTCAAGAAAATATACCGGTAAGGTGTATTCCTTGCGCTGCATAAACGCCCGGGCTTTATCCCGGTCTTCATCCAGGCTTACCATCACAAACACGATATCCTGTTCCTGATCCAGTGATTCATACAATGACTGGATATTGGGCATTTCAGCGATGCAGGGCGGGCACCAGGTAGCCCAGAAATTGAGGAAGATCGTTTTACCCTCAAATTCAGCCAGGGAGGTACCATCACCGGCTAAGGTAGTCATGGGCATATCATACCGTGCTGAAACACCGGAGTTTTCCACTTGTTCGATATCAGGCTGGCGGAGCCCCGTTAACAGAAGAAGGCGCTGTAGCTGTCCGATTACTTCGGTATGATACCCGGAAACATATATTCCGCCAATGACAACAATGATCACCCCCCATTCCACCCATTCCCTTCGGATACCGGATGAACGTTTTTCTTTCGTGTCTTTGTTTTTTCTCATGGTTCATAAACTACGAAAGGATTGTATATTTGGTATATGGTGTTTTCAGATCGTGCATATCACAAAGCGATTAAGCCGGTAGGCAAACTGGTCTTATTTGCCCAGTTGTTTATGGTGCTGGGGTTTACTGCGGTCCAGTGTTTTTGTGGTGATGACATGGCCTCCATGACACATCATGAAACGCACGATATGATGAACGATCATGCCGGGCACGACATGATGAATACAGAATCGGATGATGCAGAGGATTGTCACCCCGATCCTGATGATTGCATGATTCAAATGGTCTGTGAATACCAGGCTCAGCCACAACGCGCTGTTTCTGTAGCACACGCACTTCCGGCCGGATTAGTGATTTATGCAGACGTGGTTCCGGGTACCATGTTTTTTTCACGATCGGATTATGAATCCCACCCTCCCGACCCCCTCAAACGAAGGCACGCCCTTTCTCCCCCCATTTTTTTGTCAGTAAACGCATTCCTGATTTAGGCTCTTAATCGGCAGTTCATAGCTCCCACAACGATATGGGAGAGCTCTATTCATTTTTTACCCGATTAAGTTATGCTAAGGTATTTCTGTTTTTTATTCTTTCTCGTTAGTCCATTGGCTTCATTTAGCCAGGACCTCACTCCTGAAATCAAAGGGGATAGTATCATCTATCGTCTTACCGTGGATTATGCTACGGTTGTTATTGATGAAGGCAAACAAACGGAAGCTATGCTGGTAAATGGCTCGTTACCGGCACCGTTACTTCGTTTCAAAGAAGGGAAGATTGCTGTCATTCATGTTACCAATAACATGAGAGTTTCCACTTCCATGCATTGGCATGGGTTGTTATTGCCCAACATTATGGATGGGGTGTCCAACCTGACTACCCCACCTATCAAACCCGGGAAAACACAAACCTATCATTTTCCACTCAAACAGTCGGGAACCTATTGGTATCATTCCCATACTGGGTTACAAGAGCAAAAAGGGATTTATGGTAGTATTGTTGTCGACCCGATTGAGAACACGTACAACTACGACCAGGAACGAGTGCTGGTCCTGTCCGATTGGATCCATCAAAACCCAAAATCGGTGTTGACCAACCTCCGGCGCCATAATGAATGGTATGCCGTAAGAATCGGTAACGCACCCTCCGTCGTTGAATCCATAAAATCGAAGGCGTTAAGAGCTCAGTTTGAGTTGTGGAAACAGAAGATGCCCACCATGCATATTTCGGATGTGTATTATGATGCCTATATGATCAATGCTAAAAAGGAAATCGAATACAAAGCGTTAAAGCCCGGGGAGCGTGTTCGTATCCGGGTGATTAACGCAGCCGGATCCACCTACTTTTGGTTGAACTCGGGCCAGCATCACATGGAAATGATTTCAGCAGATGGATTGGATATTAATCCCTCACACCACGAAAAAGTACTCATCGGGATAGGGGAAACGTATGATTTCCTGGTTACGGTACCCGAACGAGGCAGCCTTGAATTCAGAGCGACTTCTCAGGATGTCGTGGGTCAGGCTTCGGTCTGGTTAGGAGAAGGAGAACGCATCCCCGCAAAGGATATCCCGTTTCCCGACTACCAGGATATGAACAAACGGATGGCTGCCATGCACTCCGGATCGGGTGGACATAGTATGCATGATATGCTGTTGGTACCGGAAGAAAAGGGGGTTATGAGTGTGAATCCGGATAAGAAATTGCAGGAAGAAAAGATGGATCATGAAGGGCATATCATGGAAGGCATGCAAGCCCATCAGGTTGAAGATCATACGGATCATTCCGGGATGAATCATGATGAGAAGGATACGGAGGATCATTCTGATCATACGATGCACACCGCAGGCAGTCCGGTTGATCCCATGATTATGTGGGACGTAGGCTATAACGCCACGCAGATCAGAGCCCGAACATCAACGGTAATCCAGGCTGCCGATTCCATTCGTTCACTCACGTTTAACCTGACCGGGAATATGTGGCGATATATCTGGAGCATGAATGGGAAAACACTTTCCGAAACGGATAAAATCAAGATCAGGAAAGGGGAAGTCGTCCGAATCACGCTGAACAACACGACCATGATGCACCACCCCATGCATCTGCACGGACATTACTTCAGAGTGTTAAACGGAGAAGATGAGTTTGCTCCGCTTAAACATACGATTGATGTGCCTCCGATGAGCAGAATCACCATCGAGTTTGAAGCAGATGAGGATAAAGACTGGTTTTTCCATTGTCACTTACTCTATCATATGGCAGCGGGAATGGGCAGGATTGTAAGCTATGAGGGTAGCACCCGGGATGAACGATTGAGTAACTATCCCATAGAAAAGGTGTTTAACAAAGATAGACAGTGGTTTAACTGGGGGACTGCCGACATAGCCTCTCATGCAACACGCATAGATCTGGTGCGATCCAATAACTGGAATCAGGTTAATCTGAATGTAGAATATGGCTGGAATGAAAACATCGAGTTAAATGCAGACTACGAGCGGTTTGTTGGAGATTTTTTCCGGGTATATGGGGGAATCAACATCGAAAACGAGAACAAAAACTCTTTAGAAGAACAGGAAATAGCGGGTAGGCTTGGTATTCGGTATCTGATCTGGTTTATTCTGAGCGGTGATGTTAGCATAGACCATCAGCTACGGCCTCAACTCGAATTGGAAAGTCACCTTCCCATTACTCAACGGTTGATGCTAACCAGTCACCTGGAACTGGAGAGCGATTTTGGGATCACGAACACTCTGGCCGACAACCAGTTTGCAGACACCGAAACAGTTTGGAATATTGGCCTGGAATACCTGTTGAGCTTAAACTGGTCGCTTATCAGTAGCTACGATAACCGGTTTGGAGCCGGAATGGGGATTTCCAGGAGATTCTAAAGAAAGCTGGCAATTTCGTCCAGACGTTTCTTTTCGATATCGGGTACCTGCACTCCTTCTTTCGGGTACCCAACCACCAGCAGCAGGAAGGGTTTTTCTGAATCAGGGCGACCGCAGAGCTTATTCAGAAATCCCATAGGGCTTGGCGTATGTGTGAGCGTAGCCAATCCGGCATAATGTAAAGCTGTGATCAGCATACCGGTCGCTATTCCGATCGATTCCTTCACATAGTAATGTTTTTCCTTTTCTCCAGCTTCGGTCAGGCCAAAGCTCTGGGAAAAAATAGCAATCAGGTAAGGTGCCGTTTCAAGAAAAGGCTTGTGTTCATTTGTAGCGAATGGCTTCAGGTCGTCCAGCCAATCCTGCGGGGCCCGCCGGTGATAAAACTCCCGTTCTTCCTCTTCTGCCGCTTCCCGGATGGTTTTCTTTGCTTCGGCCGATTCAATCACAGCAAAATGCCAGGGTTGTTTATTCGCTCCGTTTGGTGCTCTTCCTGCGGTTTTGATACAATCTTCAATGACCGATCTGGGAACGGGTTGATCGGAAAACTCCCGAACCGTCCGGCGAGAAGTCATCAGTTCAAAAAAATCAGCAGCGCGTTGAGTCATTTCCTCAACCGGCCGGTGTATAAAATCAGAATGGGGAACAAAAGGTGCGTCGTTCATAGGTCGTACATTCGTTGGTGCAGGGTGCAATATTACTTAAAAAAAGAGGAGTGATTCATCACAAAACGGAGCCATTCTTGCTGTTCATTTAGCCGTTCTCTATATCGAAGGCGCAACGGCTGGGGAGAAAGCAGATCGATCCATTGTTGAGCTTGTTCAAACTGTTCTAAGAAAACCAGCCGGTCAATAACGGCTATCGACAGATCAAACCAATCTAAGGCAAGATTCTTGATTTCGGCCGTGTAGGCCACAAATAAGGAATCCTGTTCAAGTTCGAGTGCTTTACTGAGATCAAGCATTTGATTGGGATTATTGATGCCCTGGAAAGCATCTAATAAAGGTAACTGGTTTTTGTAGCGCCGGTTCAGGTGATGTGTCCAGGTTGCAGAATCAGCCCTTAGGTCGAGAGAGTATTTAAAATTGCGCGACGATCGGGCAGCTATCAGTGGTGCAAGGGAATCGAGTAATACGATGGCCTCACTCTCCGAGCCGTGTAAGAAGAGGGCATCGGCTTTTAGTATGCTCAGGGTAAGCAGGGTATCGGAGGAAGAAAAGACCTCTAATCCTTCCTTAGTCCGGCCCAATTGCAGTGCGGTGCGAACAAACTCCCGTTTAACCAGTTCATTATCTGGTTCAAGCCGGAGTAAGGCTTCCAGTGATTGAAAGGTCTTGGCAGTATCCTTTTCCGTAGCATGGAACTGAGCCTCATCCCATAATTCCCAGCTCTCCGAAACGGCATGCGGACACGACTTTTGAAATAAGGAACGTTGTGCGAATACAAACTCTGACACGGCACGATCCGTGCTATCGATTGGAGTGCGCTCCAGCACCATATGCCACTCCTCAACGAGTTGTTCGAAACTCCGTTCATAGGCCTGTTCAATATCTCCGGATCTGTAAGCTTCTTTAAGCGTGGAAACGGGGTATTCGGACATCAGAAATTCCACGAACGATCCGGCGGTGGTGTAGCTGATGGCAGAAGCTCCTGAATAAAACCCCGCAAAAGAGAACGCAGCGCGCATATCACGGGCTGATGGAAAGGGTTTCTCGGCAGCTATAATCTGGTGAAGCGTGGATTGGGGGGAGGCATCCTTTGCTATACCTTCAGCAATACCTTCAATCATGCCCATGCTACCAGACCCATGAAACAGGGCATTTCCAAATTGCTTGGAAACAGCATGTACCAGTTCATGCTTAAGTACAGCTGGGAGGGCCTGTTTCTCCATGTGCAACTGATCCTGCTCCAGCCAAATGGGAACGTAACTGGTAAACTTAGCACCTACCAGTGTTTTCTTTTGCCAGGCGTGTGCATACAGATAGCTTTCTATGTCAAACGCGTTGGAATTATCGATCTCCAGCTGACGGATAATCTGATCAAAATAAAAGGCATGTTTTGCGCTCCAGTACTTTTGTTCCTGTTCCGAAAAGGCATTAGGATCGGCATAAAGGGTGACATTTCCGGCAGGACCATGAGCAGAGAGCACGGTCTTCAGGCGCTCGCGCGGGGTGATGATCCCCATTTCATCCAGGTTCAGGTAGCTAAGACATAACGAAACCAGTGCGATAGCGGTCAGGGCTTTGGTCTGGGTTGATGTGCTCCATTCGGGTATCACCCAAAGCAGTATGATCCAAACCAGGGTCAGCCATCGAAAGAATAAGTAAGACGAGGTTACACGAACGGTCTCGTCATAAATGGGACCCGGCCAGGTGCCCCATACATGATTGAAAAAGTAAACCTGTGGAAGGGTAAGAAACTCCAGCAGCAACCCACCAATACCAACAGATAACAGGATACCCAGGGTGATGACAACAGGATACGGCCATCTGAACTCACGGACACACCGACCTACTGCCGAACCAAAGAATACAGAAGGCAGAGGAGTTAAGACCCAGAAGGCAGCTCCATCCATAGATAAACATCCTGCTATCCATCCATATACACCCAAAGGCAAAGCTGCGATATACATCCAACCAAGCCAACGAAGCGTAGTAAGGAGATCTGACCCTCTCTTTTTTCGGGAAAGGAAAACCCCGGCGCCCAGGCAACCCACGATACCCGCAAGCATGGCCGATTCAAAGTGAAGATCCCGTACCAAAGGAACGAAGAGCAGCAGACTGCTTCCGGCTATGACGAGCAAGGCACGGATAAGGAGTGTTTTCAAACGAAGGGATTAAACTTGGGTAAAGATAACATCAATTCTGTATTCCTGGCTGAAAAATCAGGAAGTGACCCAACCGATACTCCATATCCACCACATGAGCACAAATTGCAGGGGGATGCGAAGAGCGAGGAGAATGACCACAAACCTCCTGTTTTTGCCACGCTGTTCCTGTCGCAGCATCTCAACATTGGCCGGAAGAACAGCAAGGAGCAAAAGAAGCAACCCGAGTGTGGCGGCGGTTCGTGTTGGCTGAAAGAAAAACCCTGACCCGCCGGCAACTTCAGCTACTCCACTCCAAAACACCATCGCTTTAGGTTGCGGGATGTAAGCAGGCATCACCTTTAGATAAGGATCAGGAAATATAAAATGCGCGATACCTGCAACCAGGAAAAGTGCAGAGATGAGCACGGTCTGGAAAGGATAAATGCTATCCATGAAGGGGATTTGACGTGAATATCAAAAAACGATCGTACTACGGATTAAGGATTTAACCCTCTTCCCATCATTTCTTAAACGAGGTACTTAGAGCAAACCAGATATTCTCTTTTCGCTCCATTAATCGTCGGCTGAAGTAAGGAAACCAATCGGTGCCAAAGGGAACATACACTCGGGTGCAGTGTCCTTCCTGGGTAAGGCGTACCATGGTTTCTTCACGTAATCCGTAGAGCATTTGGATTTCGTACCGGTCTTTCGGGATGTTGTTCTTATTGGTGTAGTCCCGCAGCCAGGTTAACAGCTCATCATCGTGGGATCCAAACCTTGGAAACGATGTTTTCTCCAATAGAATTTTTGCGGATTCTTTATACGATTCGCGGATAGCCGGCATTTCTTTCAGGGCTATATCCGCTGGTTCTCCATAGGCACCCTTCACCAATCGTATGTCGGCACCGGTTTCAGCCAGTTCAATCACATCCTGTTTGGTTCGATGAAGCATAGCTTGCAGCACAATGCCCACATGAGAGCCATATTCTTTAAATGCCGCTTTAAATATGTCGATGGTGCGTTGGGTATACGGAGAGCCCTCCATGTCAATGCGGACAAATTGATTATGCTCTTTAGCTACTTCCATCAGCCGGAACAGGTTATCGCTGCAGTAATCATGATCGATATCCAGTCCCATCATCGTGAGCTTGATCGAAATGCTGCTGATCAGGCCCTGGGTATGTATTCCATGTAACAGTTCGATGTAAGCATCAACGGTAGCGTCGGCGGTAGCCCGGTCTTTTACATTCTCACCTAACAGGTCGAGTGTAAGCTTCAGGTTTTTATCGTTCAGGTACTGAACCTTGGGTACAGAGTCCTCAAAAGACTCTCCAGCAACAAACCGCTTTGCGAGTATAAAAGGCAATTTCATAGTCAACGGATTTTTAAAGTAGACGAAGGTAGTTAATTCTCAATTATACCTCATCATTCCAACCCCGTGTAACGGATTGCGGTTTACAACGTCTAACAAAAAATGAAACCCTAATCCCATGCCCACGTAGGTGGCTGAGCTTAACCAACCGATAGGAACACCATGAATGTTCATAATCTAAAATCCCAACTCCTTTTCGCTGCGTTTTTATGCGCACTTATTTTATTTGCCGGATCATTAATGGCTCAGGAAGCGTCTGATGCCTATAAAATCCGAACGTTTGAGACTTCCGGAAATGCCGAAGTCGAAGTGACCACATCCGGTGGTTTTATCCGCGTAATTGGTACGAACAAATCGGAAGTAGAAGTCCAGGTGTTTGTACGTAAACGCAACCGATACTATTCTGAAGACGATATTGATCTCAAAGATTACGAGCTGTCTATCGTACAACGTGGAAACCGTGTTATTGCCGAAGCCAAGCGTAAAGGCAATGATCGGTGGGGATGGAATAACAACAACTATTCGGTCTCATTTGTCGTGTACGCCCCGGTAAATACGACCACCAATCTGAGTACAAGCGGTGGCAGTATTGTCATGGATAACATGAATGGCGATCAGGAAGCACGCACCAGCGGCGGCAGTGTTAAGGCAACAGCCATTGCCGGACGACTGGATCTGAGAACCAGTGGTGGTAGCATGACCATGGAGCAGATATCAGGAAAAGTGCAGGCCCGAACCAGTGGGGGCAAGATTGTTGCTCGTAATGTAACGGGTGATGTGGATGTGAGCACCAGTGGTGGCAGCATCACAGCTGAAGGCATCAGAGGTAATCTATCGGCCCGAACCAGCGGTGGAAGCATTAACGCCGAAGTGGTAAACCCTGATGATTACATCGAACTGCGCACGTCTGGTGGCAGCATTAATATTGTGGTACCCGAACAGGGTGGATACGATCTGGAGCTGGACGGAGGTCGTGTACGCGCCGATCTAAAGAATTTTAATGGCGAATATGAAAAAGACGAGATTTCCGGAAAAATGAATGGTGGAGGTACCCGTATCAGTGCCCGAACCAGCGGGGGCTCCGTTCGCCTGAATTACCTCTAAGAACCTATCGAAGAGCAAATACTCCAATTTCCAGAGGCGAGGGATTGATTTCCCTCGCTTTTTTTGTTTAAAAGAATTCATCCACAACCAACCGGAAATGTGTACCTTCCGGTTTACCCCTTGGCTGAATGTCCATGCCCCAATCCACTACGGTTTCCGAACAGAAAAAAGATACTGAATTAGAGCGCCCCATCATTATACGAGGGGCCCGTACGCACAATCTTAAAAATGTTGATGTAGAGATTCCCCGCAACAAACTCACGGTAGTTACCGGTGTTTCGGGCTCCGGGAAATCCAGTCTCGCATTCGACACGATTTATGCTGAGGGGCAACGTCGGTATGTAGAAAGCCTGTCCAGTTATGCCCGCCAGTTCCTGGAACGGATGGATAAACCGGATGTGGATTTTATGCAGGGCATTTCGCCGGCCATGGCCATTCAGCAAAAAACCACATCCAACAACCCTCGCTCTACCGTCGGTACCACCACCGAAATTTACGACTACCTCCGGCTACTCTATGCCCGTATCGGTAAAACCTTTTCTCCCATCTCGGGAAAGCAGGTGATTAAAGATTCGCCAAAAACAGTCATCCGCGAGCTTACCGAAAACCAGGAGGAAGGAACCCGGTTTTATATCCTGTTTCCCATCCCTGCTCACGAAAAGAAAAAGATCGTTGATGAGCTTAAGGTGCTGAAGGAAAAGGGGTTCACCCGGTTACTGAACCTGAATGATGAATCGGTGCTGGACCTTACCGCAGAAGATGAACTTCCCAAAGTAAAGAGCATCAAACCGTACCGGGTACTGGTAGATCGCCTTCAGCTCAAAAAAGAGGATGATGATAATCAAACCCGCATTGCCGGATCGCTGGAAACAGCCTTTCGGGAGGGAGCTGGACGTTGCTCCATCAAAATAAGGAATGGGGAAGAACTGGCGTTTAGCGAGCGGTTTGAAATGGATGGAATGGAGTTTACTGAACCGACTCCTCAGATGTTTTCTTTCAATAATCCGTTTGGAGCTTGTAAGCGATGTGAGGGTTTTGGGCGGGTGGCCGGTATTGATGAAGACCTGGTGATTCCCAACCCCGAAAAAACCATTCGGGATGGAGTCATTGCTCCGTTCACTTCTCAAAAATTTGGGATGCACCTCAGGGATTTGGTCAAAGTGGCATCCCGTGAAAAGTTTTCGATTGATACGCCCTACATCGATCTGCCCAAAGAGATCCAGCGTATCATTTGGTATGGAAAAGACGAGTACATTGGAATATGGAAATTCTTTGAGGAAGTCCAGAGCCAGTCGTATAAAGTGCATATGCGGGTGTTGTATTCCCGCTACCGCGGATACAGCCGATGCCCCGAATGCGAGGGGTATCGAATCCGTAAAGACGCCCTCTATATCAAAGTGGGAGGCATGCACATTGGGGAAGTATCTGAACTAACGATCCGCCATGCCCGCGAATTTTTCGATAAGCTCGAGCTAAGCGAATTTGAGATTGGAGTGGCCGGGCAGATTCTGTACGAAATTCAGAAGCGCCTCAAATACCTGGACGAAGTGGGCCTGGATTACCTCACCCTGGACCGACTGGCCAATACCCTTTCAGGAGGAGAATCCCAACGGATCAGCCTGGCTAATGCATTAGGAAGTTCGCTGATTGGAAGTTTGTATGTACTCGACGAACCCACTATCGGATTACATCCCCGGGATAACGATCGTCTGATCTCTATCCTGGAGTCTCTGCGCGATATCGGGAATACCGTGTTGGTGGTGGAACATGATCCAGATATGATGAAAGCCGCCGATAATGTGATTGATATCGGTCCTTTTGCCGGGGTACACGGCGGAGAAATCGTATTTGATGGAACATACCAGGAACTTCTGAAAGCCGATTCTCTGACGGGTAAATTTTTGAGTGGACGGAAACAAATAGAGGTCCCCGAAAAGCGACGTAAAGGGAGTGGCCGTTCGATTCGGATTGAGGGTGCGTCGGAGCATAACCTTAAAAATGTGGATGTCGAATTTCCACTTGGTAAGATGGTGGTGGTAACTGGCGTATCCGGTTCCGGTAAGTCCACGCTGGTACACGATACCCTCTATGCAGGCGTGCAGAAACACATCGGAACCTACAACCAGAAAGTGGGACGCTTTCGGGATATATCGGGGATGAGTGCCGTTCATCATGTTGAAATGGTTGATCAAAGCCCCATCGGACGTTCCTCCCGCTCTAACCCGGCTACCTATACCAAGGCATTTGACGGCATACGCGATGTATTTGCCAATACCAAGCAGGCTAAGATTATGGGGTATACCCCCGGGCATTTCTCTTTTAACGTGCCGGGTGGGCGCTGCGAAACCTGTCAGGGTGAAGGGGTACAGCGTATTGAAATGCAGTTTATGGCCGACATTGAACTAACCTGCGAAACCTGTGGAGGTACCCGCTACCGGAAAGACATTCTGGCGGTGAAATACCGGGGTCAGAATATCCATGATGTGCTGGAGATGCCCATTTCTGAAGCCATCGACTTTTTTGTGGACGAACCATCCATCGCCAAAAAACTACAGCCACTGGAAGATGTGGGACTCGGTTATCTTAAACTGGGTCAGAGTGCCACTACCTTGTCCGGAGGGGAGGCTCAGCGGGTAAAACTGGCTCGTTTTCTGAGCAAGACGAACATGGAGCACACCCTCTATTTCTTTGATGAACCCACCACAGGACTTCATTTTGAGGATGTGGCGAAATTACTCACCGCATTCAATGAATTGGTGAACCAGGGGCATTCGGTGATTATCATTGAACACAACCTGGATGTGATAAAGTGTGCCGATTGGATTATCGATGTGGGACCCGAAGGAGGTTTTGGCGGGGGGAGAATTGTAGCTGAAGGCACTCCGGAAGAAGTCATGCAGGTAGAGGGAAGCTATACCGGTTCGTATCTGAAGGCGTATCTGGAGGGATAGACTTTAAAAAGGTATAGTTACCTTTCTCAACACTTCTACCTATGAATCATAAATTGCAGTACTATTGGTTCATTAGTTATGTTGATGAGAAACGTGCAGAGTCTAACCATTGACGCTATATGGAACCATCCGGAATTCGTTTTATTAAAAAAGAAGACGAGCTGAGTCAATCCGTTCAATATTGGGCCACTAAAACGCCCGCTGAGCGGGTAGAAGCGGTTACTCAATTGCGTATGCAATGGGTACATCACTTTGGAAAGCAAAAGGAATACAATGAGAGCAGATCAGCATTACGAAGAGTTCATTCGTTTATTAAACGCTCATGAGGTACAATTCTTAGTTGTAGGCGCGCACGCCCTGGCCTATCATGCGAGACCCCGCTACACTGGTGATATAGATCTTTGGATAGGGTCTGACCCAATCAATCATGATAAACTCATCAAGGTTTTGGATGAATTTGGGTTTTCTTCATTGAACATCAAAGCGCATGACTTCGAGGGAGATACCGTTCTGCAATTAGGCTATGAGCCAAACAGGATTGATTTGATTACAGAGTTATCTGGTGTAACATTCGATGTTTGTTTTAAACAAGCAGTATCTGGTCACATTGGAACTGAGAAGGTGTTATTTATTTCAAAAAACCACTTGATTGAAAACAAACTGAAAACGGGAAGAAAGCAGGATGAAGCTGATGTAGAAGCTTTAAAAAAGACGGATACATGATATATTCGGACTGTAAGCCAGGGCTGAGGGTCTGTGAGAAGGAACCGTTTTTTGTGTTTTTATATTCGCACAATTGGGTAGCTAGGCATCTCCAAAAGAGACTTATCAATACGGAACGAATGAATTACCGCGTACTGCTACTTTTTATAGGGATATGCTGCGTTGCTGCCTGTGAGCTATCTGCTCAAAGCATTCGGTTCGGGACCAAACAAGGAGTAGTTCGCTCCTCCTTTCTCCAGGTAGAAGGGGATGATTTTTCTGCCAACACCGGCTTTGAACTAAGTGTCCTCGTTAATAAACGATTTAAGAACTCACCCCTGGCCCTCCAGATTGAAACCGGATGTCGACAGCTTGGTGCTCATACTGATATCTCAACCCGGTTTGGAATAGACAGAGTTACCCGGAAACGTAACCTGGAGTTCGAACACTGGTTTGTGGCCGTTATGCCCAGGGTCGACCTGCTACCCGATTCACGCATTAACCCATCACTCATGATGGGCCCGGTAGCCGATTTCCGTCTGGAGTCGCGCCTTACCGATACTCAGCTGGCCGGTAACTTCACAGATATGCAGGGAAATCCGGTGTTTGTGGAAAATTTCTTTGGGGGAAGCGATTTGAATGGTAGTACCGAACCCGTGATGCTTGGGTTTTTACTGGCAGGTGGAGTGGAGTGGAACACCGAGCCTGTCATCCTTTCCCTGGAGGTGAGATATTACTCTGCTATCACCAATATGTTCACGAATTCCATCGATTCTCAAACATTAGAAGATGCTAAACATCAATATTTTGGTTTAATGCTGGGATTCAATTTTTATATTGATTAGGTGCTTTAAAATCCTGTTTCTAATACGCGTTTCTTGTTTTCACAACTCATCCTTCTGAATTGGCGCATTTTCCTTGCCAGTCTAAACCGGTTTCAGCTGGTGTTGACGATTGCGTATCTCTTGTTTCTCGGGGTGATGATGGTGAACCTGATTGCGACGGCTGTGTTTGTAACCATCATGGACACCGATCCCTGGATGCGGTTGCAAATACCCTGGCTTACGCCTGAGCTGTACCTGTTTATCCTTCTTGTTTTTGTGAATTGCTATTGGTTGATGCATTTCTCCTTTACGAATCTCCGACTGCTGAATATGGCAGAGAATCGAAAACTGCTCGGATTTGCTTTTCCCCATCGCCGATTAGCCAAATACCTGATGATCATCGGGTTTTGTCATCCTGTGAACATCATTTATAACTTCACCTGGATGGTTTTTTTATTGATCCAGGTAAAAACTGTCTACCATGTACCCGTGGCCATTATGGCCGTAATGCTTAATTATGTGCTTATTTACTCGGTAAAGCATCGGTTCATCAAAGTGATTGAGCGGCGGTTTATTGCTGTGGTGATCGGGTTTCTGTTTTTGATCTTTGGTTTATTTCAGGCCATTTCCTTCTTTTCCAGTAACTCGGCACGGCTATTTTCCCGGTTCATACCTGAAATTGAGACCATCAATGGCTTCCTGAGCTGGACGCCAGGCGGATTATTAGTTCAAACAGTGTACGGTTCATACGGCTGGATAGAAGCCCTGGTGTTCCTGGTTTTTGGCAGTACTCTGATTGGCCTGATCCTGGTCGATCATTTTAATAAGACGTGCCAGGGATTATTAAATCCGGCAATGTCGAAGGAGCAGGAAAAAACAGGTCCTCTTTGGACCATCCTGAGAAAGGTTCTGGGGAATAATGCCGGTAAGTATTACTACTACGTGATGATTCATCCGTACAACAAACTGCAGTCTCTTACGCTGACCCTGGTACCCATTGTGTATGTGCCCATTTTACTGCAGGTTAAATACGAACTGGCTCAGACGGTTTTGATCCCGACCATCCTGGCAGGGATACCGGTGGCCCTGCTTGCTATGGGCATGGCTAACATGTATGGGTATGAAAACCGGGAGTTGTTATTACATCTTCAGTTCCCCATCAAACTGGAAAAACAGCTGAAGGAGCGGTTCCTGGGTGTAATCACTTTTCCCTTATTAGTGTTTTATGTAATCACGGTATTCGAGGCCCTGTTTATTCCCGGAATAGGAACTCCCATCCAGATTTTTGTAGCAAATACCTTTTTCTTTCTCATATTTATGCTGCTGTTTTTGTGGAGCAGCTATTATCAATATCAAAAAGCCACGTATTCTTCCTTTAGCTATAAACACCCCATCATCCCCCAAAAGGTAACCCTGTTGATGTCGTTCTCTATTTTTTCATTCGGATATCTGGTATTCATACCTATTGAAGGACTGGAATGGTACCGGCTCACCATTATGGGCGTGGTCATTATTGTAACCGGTATTTACATTTGGCGGCATCTGGAAGTACTGGTTTCCCTCTTTAAAAAGCGTGTGCTTATTCGCCTATGGAACGATCTGTAATCATTAAACAGCTGGTAAAAAGCTACGAAGACGATCCCGTGTTAAAAGACCTGGATCTGGAAATTCCTAAGGGGAGCATCTTTGGACTTATCGGACCAAACGGTGCCGGAAAAAGCACGTTAATCGGAGTATTAACAGGACTTTTAGAGTTTGATTCAGGTGAAATCACCATCGAGGGAAAAGCGCTGAACGTGGCTAACGAAGAGGCCATCAAAAGGGAAGTATCGTCGGTACTGCAGCCGCCGTTACTGTTCGAACAATTCACCAGTTCAGAGTTCATCAACTACGTGTGTGATATCTACGAAGTAAACAAAGAGGGATTCGAAGAACGAAGAGATTCCCTCCTTGAATTCTTTGAAATTCATCCATTTGCACATATCAAAGTAAACAAGCTTTCTTCGGGGAGCAGAAAAAAGCTGGCGTTTATCACATCGGTACTGGTGGAATCCAAGCTCTTGTTGCTGGACGAACCCTTCGAAGCGGTGGATGTGATCTCCATCAAACGAATGAAAACCATTCTCCGTAAGCTGAAAGCCCGTGGAGTTACCATTATTGTAACCAGCCACATCCTGGAAGTGGTGGAGAATCTGTGTGATGATATTGCCATTTTGCACAAAGGGAACATCATCGCCTACCTGGATGCGGTAAGTCGTGAAGAGCTTCAGGAAAACGAATCCCTCCACGAGATTTTTGAACGCTACGTGGAAGTAGAAGAAAAAGACCAGATGGTCGACTGGCTGTAAACCTCATAGGCTTCTGTGACCAGCCTCGCCATCTCCTCCAGGTTAAACCGTTCAGAATTCAGGATCATATGATAATCGCGGGGATCCGTACAATCCCGTTTAAAATGATACAATGAGAAATAGGTGCGTTCCTCATCCTTTTGCTGGATCAACTGACGGGCTTTATCCCGGGTAAGGTGTTCTTTCTCGCCAATTCGTGCAATGCGTGTGGGAAGAGGGCAGACAACCCGCACATGAAAAGACGAAGGTTGTGTACAGATGTAGTTTGCACCCCTCCCAACAATCAGGCTGTTGCCCAGGCGTTCAATAGCCTTCAAGGTTTTGGTTAACGTAATTAAGTAATTCAGATTTGTACCGGGGTTGTTGATGAACCCCATCACCATATCTTCTACCGCATTACGTTTTCGTTCGTCAATTTTAGCCAAAAACTCGGGATCATTTCCCAGGGTGTTGCTAATCACCTGGAGTAAGTCTTTATCCCATACCGTAAAGTTGAGCTGCTGACCCAATAAAGCCGCAAGCGCAGCTCCCTTGGCTCCATACTCCCGGGATATGGTAATAATGGGCTTAGACCTGGACTGGGAAAAATCGGGTTGGCTACTTGAGCTTTTAATCATCCAGGAACGTACTTGTTCCTCTATCATTTGAGAAATTTGCTTCGACATGTCCCCTCCTGTTTTTTATACTCTTAGTGCCTAAAAAATATCAAAAATCAACATAAAACAGGATCAAAAAAACACTCAAAAAAAGGAAATAAAATCAATCAGATAATCCATAGTTATCTATAATATTAGCGATGGGAGGGAGTGATACATAATTGCAGGGATACCCGACGGGTTCGCTGTTTGGAAAATTCGGGAAGCGATTGTAGAATAGATGGATATAACCCGATTATCATGAAGCGTATTTATTCTTTGACGGTACTTTTGCTGGTTGCGTTTATCGTACATGCCCAGGGACCTGATGGATCCGTACCCCAGGGAGAGAACCTGGAGATACCAACGGGCTGGACGGTCCGGTTTGACCAAACCGCCAAACCATTTACGTTGTCGAATACCCCCGATTCCGGGGATGTATACTTTGTGAACATGACTCCGGGGTGGCACATTACCACCGGGCCCGCCGGTATCTTTTACCATGAGAAAAATGTGGCCGAAAACGAGTATATGCTTTCTGCAACGCTCTACCTGTTCGACACCAAGGGCCGAAACCGGGAGGCATTTGGGCTGTTTCTGGGAGGAAAGAATCTCGAAAAGGAATCCCAGTCTTATCTGTACTTTCTGGTACGAAATACCGGCGAATACTTGATTAAAGTACGGGAAGGGGAGAACACACGGGTGATTCAACCCTGGACCAAAACGGAACATATGAACCTGTTTGAGGGGGATGATCCCGAGCAGGCTGCAGAAAACACGGTACAGGCAGAGCGACGTGATAATGAGCTGCACTTTTATATCAATAATCAGCTATTGACGACCATTCCCGCCGGGGATTATGACACGGATGGGTATTACGGTTTCCGGGTTAATCACAGCCTGAACCTTCATTGTTCTATCCTTTCTATGCAGCCTGTTGAATCATGAAAGGGGCATACGTCTTACTGCTGGTAGGTTTTGTGCTGAACACCGCATGCAGCAACTCTCATAAACTCTCCGGGACAAACCATATCAACCTGGCTGAGCAGGCATCTGCTGTATCCCCGGCCTATCCCAGTGCGCTTTTAGACTCCCTTGGATGGGCACCCATTGACCAGCGTACCGGGCAGGAATCTTCAGGGGAGGAACGCATCTACCTGGTGCTCACCCATCCCGACACGCACCAGGAACTGGTGCTATTGAAGAAAGAAGGACGAGCCTACTCCGGAGCCCGGATGTTGTTCTGGAATGTGGAAGGAACGGAACAGGAGCGGATCAATCGCCAGAATGAAAAGCTGTACTACCTCTCTGGTCGGTGTTCGGAGACCGGGATACTGGGGAATACCGGGTTTTGTGTGCCCGAACAGACGCTACCCGTAAATTGGGAGGAGATGTTTCATCAGCTGGAACGTAATGAAATCTGGAAGCTGACTCCCGAGGGCTCTGCACCTTCTCCAACTGGGAGAAGCATCCGGGTTCAGGTGCGTACCGGAGACTACTACCGAAGCTATGCGTATGGTGTATCTGAAACCCAGGAACGCTCCCAACCCATATCGTCCATTGTCAACACGTTGGCTTTGTCCAGGGCGAATTATGCCCGGGGTTCTAACCTGAATACCTACCGGGGGTTAACAACAGGGGTGTTGAATTCCGACTTTATACGCTGCGATGATTCAAAGAAGCTTCAATTTGGTGGAAACCTCCTGTACACCATTAAACAAAGCGGTATATTTGTTGAGCCCAATGCAAACACCACCCAGTGGTACTATGTGGTAATCCAGGGACAGGTAAAAGAGGAGTCCATTCTTTCAGCAGAGGCTGGTTGGACGTTATACCCCGATCGGGTACTGCACTTTCAAGCCCTATCCTCGGCAGATGACTGTCCGCAGTATTCGGAAATTACCGGCCGTTAATACGGAAAAAATTAAAACTGGTCGGAAAGACGGTCGCAAATAGCTTCCAGCAACTCTTGTTGCTCGGTTGTGATCGAATTTTTGGTGTTCGAATCAATATCCAGCTGGGCAATAAACTCCCCATCTTTCATGATAGGAACCACGATTTCGGACTGCACATGGATACTACAGGAAATGTAGTTATCCTCGGCATGTACATCCTGCGAAACATAGGTTTCATGACTCTCGGCTACCTGTCCGCAAATACCCTTTCCAAACGGGATGCGCACATGATCGGTTGGCTCACCCACATAAGGCCCTAACACCAGGGTATTCGGCTCGTCATCGGCTACTTTATAAAATCCCACCCAGTCAAAGGTAGGCATGGCATCTTCCAGTAATTCGCAGATACGAAATAGTTTTTCATCCAGTGTGATGGGCTCGGAAAGAATGTCGTCTACACTATCAAGTAAGAGTTCTTGCAGCGATGTGAGAGAGGATGAAGTCATAAAATAATTAGTGAAAAAGAATGCTTAATAAGATATTGATGAAGT
>JBCBST010000044.1:0-22892 GCA_039819115.1 Bacteroidota bacterium | reverse complement strand
TGTTGATAACGGGAAAATCAATAAAAAAGGTTTTGTTTTTCGTTGAACCGTGAGATTAAGAGTCGTATATTTCTTGTCTATTTTCACAGAGAAAAAACGATTTAATCCAATGTCGCGAAAAGACGATATTACCGGAAAAGGGGCTTTAAACGGTTACCGTTCTTCGAAAGCCAACAACAAAACTAAGCACCGGTTCAATCTGAACTTGCAGAAACGCCGATTCTATATCCCTGAAGAAGATCGGTGGATTACGCTTAAAGTTTCGGCCAAAACGCTACGCACCATCAATAAAAATGGTATCACTGCCGTTTTAAAAGATGCCAAAGCAAAAGGCACATTACTTAAAGAGGTGTAGAGCATGGCAAAAGGAAACCGAGTTCAAGTAATTTTAGAATGTACAGAAAAACCGGGTTCTTCCCGGTATGTAACGACCAAGAACCGCCGGACTCAAACCGGCCGCATGGAGTTAAATAAGTATAATCCTGTTTTGCGTAAGCATACCCTTCATAAAGAAATTAAATAAGCTGACGAATGGCAAAGAAGCAAGTATTTGGTGCTGACGCATTACAAGCAAAAGCATCTCAACGAAGAATGGCGAAAGTCATCATTTCCAGAAAGAACAAAAACGGTAAGTACTCTTACCCGGAAGCGATGATCGATCAGGAAAATGTGAAAGAGTTTATCGCGAAGAATAAATAATCCGCGATCACCGCAAACATATTGAAAAGGTTCCCCGTACAGGTGGAACCTTTTTTTTTGCCCGTCACCCATATTTGGGTGTGCAATTTCTATATTCCGCAACATGAACAATTAGAGCAAAGGTATGGCAGTAAAAGAACAGATTCTTTCTGATTTAAAAGAGGCGATGAAGGCGAAAGACCAGGATAAACTCCGCGTATTACGGTCGTTAAAAGCCAAGCTGATGGAAAAGGAAATAGCAGAACGTAAAGGAGGGGAAGCTGACCTGAGCAATGAACAGGCTGTTGAAGTGCTCATGAAGGCGGCAAAGCAACGAAAAGAGTCGATTGCCCAGTTTGAAGAAGGTGGGCGGGCAGACCTGGTGGAAAATGAAAAGGTGGAACTGGGCATCATAGAACAGTATCTGCCCAAGATGATGAGCGAAGAAGAAGTTCGGGCGATTGTAAAAGAGAAAATCGCTCAACTAGGAGCGGCAGGCCCACAGGATATGGGGAAAGTAATGGGCCCGTTAATGGGAGCATTAAAAGGTAAAGCAGATGGTGGACTGGTGAGCAAACTGGTGAAGGAAGAACTGGCAGCAGGATGATCATTGTTGATCTTATCATAGCAGCACCGATCGCTTATTTTGCATTTCGGGGGGCTTTAAATGGGCTGGTTAAAGAAATTCTGAATATCGTAGGGATTGTTCTGGCCGTTTTTTTGACCTTTCAATACATGGATGCATTGTCTGTCATTCTGGTTCCCTTTTTTCAGGAAGAGCAGTCAGCCTATATTCCATTCCTGTCTGCCATACTCATTTTTATAGGTACACTGATTTTAATCGCACTAATCAGTTTTCTTACTAAAAAACTGCTTGAAGCTACCAACCTGAGTACGGTAAACAGAATTTTTGGGTCTTTATTCGGAGCTCTTAAAAGCGGAATGGCGGTTTCAACCTTACTCATTCTCTTATCCGGGTTTAACATTCCAAACCAGGAAACACGCGATCAATCCTATCTGTACGGTTACGTTTTGCATATTGCTCCCTGGACGTTTAATGCTGTTGCCGTGATTTATCCCGGAGCAGAAAACTATACCGATACTCTCAAAGAAACCTTATCTAACTATAACCCGGTAGACCATCTACCCCTGATAAACGACAAGTAAGTAGCACATGGCTTTTCTTCCCGTTGAAGAACAACTAGAGATTATTAAACGCGGTACCGTTGAGATTGTACCTGAAGAAGAATTGATTCAAAAACTGAAGCGCTCCAGTGCAGAAAACAAACCACTTAAGATTAAGCTGGGTGTTGATCCCACTCGCCCTGATCTGCACCTGGGCCATTCTGTTATTCTTCGAAAAATGCGGCAATTTCAGGATTTAGGGCATGAAGCCATCTTGATTATTGGAGGGTTTACCGCCATGATCGGGGATCCGACCGGGCAGAATAAAACCCGTCCCCCTCTGACCGCAGATGACGTAAAAGAGAACGCACAAACGTATATCGATCAGGCTCAAAGCATTCTGAATACAGACACGCTAACCATTGTAGATAACAATGATTGGCTGGGCCCCATGTCGTTCATCGATGTGGTAAAGCTTTCTTCAAAACTTACGGTAGCACGCATGATCGAGCGGGATGATTTTACCAAACGGTTTGAGAATAACGAACCTATTTCCCTGCATGAATTTCTGTATCCCTTAGCCCAGGGCCAGGATTCTGTACACCTTGGTAATGATGTGGAGTTGGGTGGAACCGATCAGAAGTTTAACCTGCTGGTGGGCAGACAGTTGCAGAAAGAAGATGGACAGGAACCTCAGGTTTGTCTGATGATGCCTTTACTGGTAGGTACCGACGGTTCTGCAAAAATGTCGAAATCATATGATAACTATATCGGTATTGATGAAGAGGCCAACAATATGTACGGTAAGTCGCTTTCTATTCCGGATCATTTGATTTACACCTACTTCGAACTGGTCACGGACGTGCCTGTCAGCGATCTTCCTGCCATTAAAACAAAAATTGATCAGGACCCGAGAAACGCCAAACACGATCTGGCCTATGCGATTACTAAGCTGTATCATGGAGATGAAGGAGCGAGAGCTGCAAGGGCTCACTTTGAACAAACCGTTATCAACAAAGAGATCCCCGATGATGCACCAGAATTCAGCTTTACAGCGGGGAGCACGCACCGATTGATGGATATTATCAAAGAAGCCGGTTTTACGTCAAGTAATGGGGAAACCCGGCGCCTGATTCAACAAGGCGGGGTTTCGCTGGATGGAGAAAAAGTCAGCGATCTTAATAGTGAGCTTACGTTTTCTGAAGGAGATTCCTTCACGCTTAAAGTAGGTAAGCGTAAATTTGGAATCCTGAAGGTAGATTAAATACATCGTGAGTAGCATAAAAATTGCATCATATAACGTGAATGGTATTCGCGCCGCCTACCGTAAGGGGTTTATGGACTGGCTGGAAAAAAGTAATCCTGATATTTTGTGCCTACAGGAAATGAGGGCTTCATCCGATCAGATTCCTACTCAGATAAGAGAAGCGGGCTACTTTGAAGTACATCACGTTGCAGAAAAAAAGGGATATTCCGGGGTATCTATATATTCAAGAAATGAACCCGATGTTATAGAAGTGGGAATGGGTACGGACTGGATTGATCAGGAAGGAAGAGTGTGCTGCATTGAAGTGAATGGGATTACCGTGTTTTCGGTGTATGCCCCAAGTGGTACAACAGGAGATCTTCGTCAGGATGTGAAAATGAGGTTTCTGGATGCTTTTTATGCGTTTGCGAGCAAAAAACTCTGGGAAGGTAAGGCAGTTCTTTTTTGTGGTGACTTCAACATTTGCCACGAAGAGATCGATATTCATAATCCTAAACAGAACAAGAATACGTCGGGCTTTCTGAAAGAAGAACGGGATTGGGTAACTTCATTTTTAGACCTTGGGTATGAAGATGTGTTCCGAAAGCTGCACCATGGTGAACCGGATTTATACAGCTGGTGGACCTATCGTGCAGGAGCTAAAGCAAAGAACAAAGGTTGGCGGATTGATTATCATCTGGCTACACCTGCTTTAGCGGAAAAGGCAACAGAAGCCACCATCGAGAAGGAGTGGGATTTATCCGATCATGCCCCTGTATCGATAATTTATGACCTGGGCTGAACGTAGTTAGTTAGCTCCGGGTTGAACTGCAAAAGATAAGCAATGGCGACCCACTACAACGGCAATCAAGAACATATTTCGACCCTGAACGCCTTCATTAAGCTTATGAGAGCCTCCGAAAGCGTTTCATCCCGGCTGTCAAGGCACCTCTCGGAGCATAATCTTACGATTAGTCAGTTTGGGGTACTGGAAGCATTATTGCACCTGGGTTCCCTTAATCAAAAGGAACTGGGTCAGAAGTTGTTGAAAAGCGGAGGAAACATCACGCTCGTGATTGATAATCTCCAAAAAAGGGGGCTGGTGGAGCGTAAAACAGACCCCAATGATGGAAGAGCTTATCTCATTCACCTCACTAAGAAAGGAAGTGAATTCATTTCCACCTTTTTCCCAATGCACCTTGAAAAAATAAGCGAAGAGTTTTCGGTGCTTTCCATAGAAGAAAAGGAAGAATTATCTGCCTTGTGTAAAAAATTGGGCATCCGGTCAGATTGCCCTTAGAAGTAGCCTTAAAATTGTAAAAAACAGTATCAAGTAAAGTTATCCCACAACTTTTTGAGGCGGGGTTTGTTGTACCAACATCATATCCATTATGATAGTTAGTGACTCCATAAATCCCTTGGAAAGCAGGTTGGGTAAACCTGCTTTCTTTTTTTCTGAAAACGGAAAAAAGAGGTCCGGAACCCTGGTTTTTTATAACTCCTCTTCCAGATTGGCAATTTGATCCCGGATACGTGCGGCCTCTTCAAATTCCATGTTCCTGGCGGCCTGAACCATGGTTTCCCTTAAATGTTCAATGAGTTTCTCTTTGCTTTCGAATGTAACCTCATTCATAGCCGGGCTGGCTTTATATTGAACCCCATCTTCCGCCACTTTGATAGACTCCAGGTAATCCTGTTCGGCTTGTTTTTCGGCTTCTGCATCCTGGCCGAATTTAAATTTCTGATTTGAAATCAGGGCAGGATCCACCAACGGCTTTAATTCCTTTTTAATGGTCATCGGGGTGATGTTGTTCTCTTTATTGTAAGCCTCCTGAACCTTCCTGCGACGATTCGTTTCGTCCATCACCCGTTTCATGCTATCCGTGATTTTATCGGCGTACATAATGGCTTTACCCTGCTGGTTTCGGGCTGCCCGTCCTACAATCTGGAAAAGAGAGGTTTCGGATCGCAGAAAGCCTTCTTTATCGGCATCCATGATGGCCACCAGGCTCAGTTCAGGGATATCTATACCTTCCCGAAGCAGGTTTATTCCAACTAACACATCAAAATCGCCGCGCCGAAACTTGAACAGGACTTCAATACGCTCCAGGGCATTTAACTCACTATGCATGTAGGCCGCTTTTACCCCAATGGATTTCAGGTATTCACTTAGTTCTTCACTTAGCCGCTTTGTGAGTGTAATTACGAGCACTCGCTCTTTACGCTCAATACGTAAACGAATTTCTTCCATCAAATCATCCACCTGGTTTGACAGGGGGCGAACCTCAATTTCCGGTTCCATCAACCCGGTTGGACGTATAATCTGTTCCGCAAACACTCCACCCGATTTCTCCAGTTCGTAATCACCAGGAGTTGCGCTTACAAAAATCACCTGGTTAATAAGGGTTTCCCATTCATCAAAGGTGAGGGGACGGTTATCTAAGGCAGACGGAAGTCGGAACCCATGTTCAACCAATTCTATTTTCCGGGAGCGGTCACCCCCATACATGGCAGATATCTGTGGTATGGTTTGATGGCTTTCATCCACAACAATCAAAAAGTCGTCAGGGAAATAATCGATCAGGCAATAGGGACGTTCTCCGGGTTTACGCGCACTCAAATAGCGGGAATAATTTTCAATGCCGGAGCAATACCCGATTTCCTGGATCATTTCTATGTCGAATAACGTGCGTTGTTCGATACGTTTGGCTTCCAGGAACTTCTCTTCGTCGATTAATACTTCCCGTCTCCAGTTCAACTCATCCCGGATTTGTTGAATGGAAGTTTCCAGCCTGGATTTTGTCGTTACATAATGAGAAGCCGGATACACTCTGAATTCCTGAACGGCCTCAATAATATTACCGGTGTCCACATCAAAGAGCTGCATGTGCTCAATTTCGTCTCCCCACATGGTGATACGTAAGCCTTCATCGGAATACGCCGGGTATACATCAACCACATCTCCCCGTACACGAAAGGTGCCCCTGGTAAATTCATGATCTTTTCGGGTGTAGTGTAAATCCACTAAATCATAGAGGAGCTTATTTCTGGGAATCTCTTTTCCAACTTCGAGGGAAACAATGAGCTTTTCGTACTCAGAAGGTGATCCGATACCGTAAATACAACTTACCGAAGAAACAATGATCACATCGCGGCGCCCCGAAAGCAGCGAACTGGTTGCTCGTAAGCGAAGGCGCTGGATTTCATCGTTGATGGATAAATCTTTCTCTATATACTTGTCCTGGCTGGAAATGTAGGCTTCCGGTTGGTAGTAGTCGTAATAGGAAATGAAGAACTCCACCCGGTTATCGGGAAAGAAATCACTAAGCTCCCGGTACAGCTGTGCAGCCAGGGTTTTGTTATGACTCATTACCAGGGTTGGTTTTTGCACCTCCTCAATCACACTGGCAACCGTTCGGGTTTTCCCCGATCCTGTAATTCCTAACAGGGTTTGAAACTGATCACCGGCCCGAAGCCCTTCGGTTAATTCTTCTATTGCTTTAGGTTGATCTCCGGCAGGATTAAAGGGAGAATGAAGCTTAAACTGGTTCGCCATAAAAAGTAAGGTTAGAGTATCAAAACTACAGAAAATTCTGTTAGATTCACGGTTTAAACCATGTCGATATAAGAAAGATGCCCGAAACCCAACAGCATTTAGAAGGTCCACGAAAAAGGATCGATGAAATTGACCAGCAGATCCTGGATTTACTGGTAGAACGCAATGCCACTGTTCAGGATGTGATTCGAACAAAGATAGAAAAACAGTTACCGGTATTTGTACCCAGCCGGGAACGGGAAAAGACAGAGGCGTTTACCCGGAAAGCCAGGGAACGGGGGTTAGATCCGGATTGGGCCGAAGATTTTTTAAGAATGATTATGGCTGCTTCCCGTGCAAGCCAGTCTCAGCAACAGTTTCCCCGATCTACCGAGGAGCCTAAGCATGTGTTATATGTTGGTGGTGAAGGAGGAATGGGTAGCCTGTATAAACGGATTACGGAGCAAAGTGGGCATATAGCCTATTCTATTGATAAAGGGAACTGGCACGAACTGGAACAAATGGCGCCCGTACTCGACCTGGTGATTGTTACGGTACCGATCAATATTACCGAAGCCGTGATAAACCGCCTGTCAGGGAAAATACAGGAGCATACTATTTTAGCTGATTTTACCAGTAATAAATCGGCCCCCATCCAGGCTATGATCCATGCTCATACAGGTCCGGTAGTGGGACTACACCCCATGCATGGTCCCGATGTACATAATCTTTCCAAACAGCTGATGGTCTATTGTCCTGCAAGGCATTCTGAACAAGCCGGTTGGTTTATTAATCAGTGTGAGTTATGGGGAATGCGAATCATTGAAGCCGATCCTGAAAAGCACGATCATGTGATGCATCTGGTTCAGGGGCTTCGTCACTTTGTGGCGTTATTGCATGGTTCATTCATGAAGCATAACTATTTGCGGCCTGCAGATATGCTCGATTATTCATCGCCCATCTATCGTGCAGAACTGATGATGACCGGACGGATTTTTGCTCAAAGCGCTGAGCTGTACGCCGATATTGTTTTTGCCAATGAAGAGCGCCGAAAGCTTCTCACTCAGTTTTTTGATCATCATGCCCGGCTTGCAGAATTGGTGCGCGAGAATGACAGGGATGGTTTTATCCAGGAATTTGAGGGTGTAACAGACTTTTTTGGCCGTTTTGCCACACAGGCCCTGGATGAAAGTAGCTATCTGATCAATCGGTTAGCGGATCGTTTCGCCTGATCGAGTATCGTGTGTACCTAAGGGTATGTTAGTTGAGTACAAACAGAAGCGCACCCTCTTTACAAAGAGTGTTTTTCCCTGTCCGAAACTAAAGCTAAGCTTTTATTCCGGAAGCTGAACCGGTTTCTTCTTTTGCGTTGAATGAAAGTTCTATCGCACATCCGGTTCCGTCTTTACCATCTCCTATGGTTAGTGTTCCTCCGAGCTGTTGGGACAGCGTTTTAATAAGAACCATACCTAACGACTTGCTTTCTCTGTATTTAGGAAGCAGACCAATTCCGTCATCCGTAATGCTTACATGAATGGTCCGGTCATCCAGTTCACGAAAAGAAACGGTGATATTCCCTTTTTCTCTTCCTGAAAAAGCATGTTTAAATGAATTGGTGATAACCTCATTAATAAAAAGAGCCAGTGGGATTGCCTGATTAATATTGAGCGGACAATCGGTTATATCCTTATGAATAACAACATCCAAACCGGGGATGAACATGGTATTTTGAATACCTTCCAGAAGTTGATACAAGTAATCCCGGAAGGGGATATCGGTAAAGGATTCGTTGTTATACAGCTGTTCGTGAATAGAAGCGATGGTCTTGATGCGAAGCTGTGCATCCTGGAGGAGCATTCTGGTGTTCTCATCTTTTGCAGAAAACCGTTGAAGCTCCATCAAGCCCGAAATGACAGCCATGTTATTCTTCACCCGGTGATGTATTTCAGATAGGAGAACATTTTTTTCAGAAACCGATTGTTCAAGGGCCCGTTTTGCGTTTTCACGTTCGGTTATATCAATAGCTGTACTGAAGATGATCGTATCGATTTTGGTTTGGATCGTAGTCGTGTAGTACTCCAGGAAAATAGGGCGATCGTTGTAGGTATATGCCCGGTATAGATTTACCGATTCCTTCTTTTCTCCGGAGACCAACCGTCGCATGTTTTCTTCCATCATCTTGCGATCTCCCGGATGGATGCGATCCAGATCCACGGGTTGGTTAAGATGACGGTCCACGGAAGTCTCAAAGATTTCTGCATACCGGGTATTGGCATAGATGTATTCGTTGTTCAGTATCATGACAATACCGACTGGCGACCGCTCTGTTATTCGTTTAAATCGTTCTTCTGATCGTTTTAAGGCGGTAATGATGTAGTGCTTATCTGAAATATCCTTTAGTGTACCCTGAATTTCCTGTTGCCCTTCCGGATTGATGACCATTTTACAGTTTGCTTCAATCCACTTCATAAGACCGTCTTTATTTTGAAGACGGAAGTTAAAGCGTACGACCTCTTCTTTTGTCAATTCTCCCAGCGCCTTTTGCACATTGGGTTTGTCTTCGTCCAGCACGATATAATCAAAGCTCATCCCGGCCAGGCTTTCAGGAAGCTCATCAATGAGATCGGTAATGTATGTACTGACAAAGGTGAACCGTGCCCTTGTATCCATACAGAATACGCACTCTGTGATGTTCTGTACTACATTCTCGTACCGTTCTTCGGATAGCTTTAGGGCCTCCCTTACCTCGATTTCTTTGGTGATATCCCGAAATGTTCCGGTAACTCTCAGTTCTCCATTATGCTCTTTCAGCTGTGTGGTCGAAACCAGCCAGCCTTGTTGCCCAGATTTTTTAACAAAACGAAACGACCTTCGGTCATCTATTCCGGTACTCATTCGACGTATATAGCGCCGGTGTAATGCACGCCGGTCACCGGGGTTCGTGAAGGGTACCCCTAACACTCCAATACACTCTTCCGGATCAAACCCGGTTATGGCTTTCGTCCTTGGGCTGAGGTACGTGAACACCCCGCGTTTATCCATCTCAAACACAACATCTTCAATGTTGTTTATCAATTCCTTGTGTTTGAATTCAACCCGTTGCCGGCGCCTGTATTCTTCAACCCACAGCTTTGTCCGCTTTCTGACCTCTGATTTGAGTGCATAAATCCATAGTAAGAACGCGCCAATAGAAGCCAGGATAGCCGTTATAATATATTTAAGAACAGCTTTTAACCGCTCAAGCAGGCTTTGCCCGGGCTTGGCTAAAAAGTCATCCAGAACGGGCGCCTCATCAATCAGGCCAGAAGCAACATAGTAAGCTCCTATTCTTGTCCACCGGTCTTCGCTCATAAAACCCAGGGGAATTTTGTCGGGAATAGAGTATTCCCAGGTTTTTTGGGCTTCCAGCCGGAGTAGCTCACGCGTAATTCCTCGTTCCGTTACTCCTGGAAGGCTCAGAATGTAATCGATGATTTCTTCTTCATGCTCACGGGCATATTCCCAACCTTTACGGGAGGCTTCTTCAAATCGCTTAACAACAATGGGGCTGGATGCAAGCAGGCTGGAACGGGTAAACAATAAGTCGCCATAAAAATCCACGCCGTATCGCCATGGATAGTAGATATCAAGCTCCATACCGCGTACCATAAGCTCCTGCAAATCGGCGGTTACATAGCCATGGATAGCATCAATGGTAGAATCAGAAAAGAATTCTTCTTTATTGTAGAGTACAAACTCCATGGAGTCGGTATCGATTCCTTCCTGACCGAACACCGCGAGTAATTCAGATTTACCGACAATATCCCCAACCATGATTTTTGCATTGGCAAAATCGGCAAGCTGAACAAAGTTGCGGTCTGCACGTGCGGCAATAACATAGGGTGAGTATTGGAAAATCGCATCAAGTACTACAACGTCTTTCCCGTTGGCATAATCAACTAATAATCCCGAATCATAAATGGCAAAGTCTGCGGTGCCGTCGAGTACATTCTGCACCTGGTCACTCTCTAACCGTCCCTCCCGAATGGTGATGTTGAGTCCCTCTTGTTCATAAAAACCGTTGATGTCTGCCGCATAATAACCGGCAAACTGAAACTGATGGAACCACTTAAGCTCTAATACAAGATCAGAATTTGGCTTAGAGATAAAAGGTTGAGCTTTTATTCCATTAGGAATAAATAAAAAGCAGAACAGATAAAGTACATGCGTTAACGTGCGCATTAGAAAAATGAAGCTGAACCATAAAATAATAACAGATACAACAGCCAACACAGATTGGGTATGACTATGAAGGCCGCCACCCGGTTTGCATTATAATATAGTTTAGCAAAGAAGAAGAAGGAAACGAATATGATTAAGGAATGAATAAATAAATTAAAGGGACCGGAAAGGTAAAAGAGCAGGATAGTCGCTAAAATAGATAAGCCAAGATGAAATAAATAACCCCTTAACGCCGGGTTAAGTCCTATCACGCTGGTTTTTCTCCACACCAGCCATGTCGCAACACCCTGGATGGCATAAAAACTGAACCAGATAACGGGTAACAGAGTATGGTGGATACCCCAGGTTGGTAAATTCAGATCGGAAATTACAATGGAAGAGTAGTAACTGATTATACCATATGATATAAAAGCAGCGGTTAAAAACGTGATCGAAAACCAGCCTAAAAACCCAATATAAGGACGTAATTTCTTTCTTGAATCCATTAATCTTGACATAGTGGATCACATATACTAATAAAGGGGGAAACAAGTTCATTAATTTTCATTAACAAGAGTTTAAAACCGTATATGTTACATTCCTACTGTGGGTATAATGCTTGTTTAAAAAAATGAAAGGTCATTACCTGTCATCAGATATGCGTTTGTTTAGCCGGGTTATTCTTTGTTGGTTTGTATGTAGTAGTAGTACGTGGGTCATGGCTCAAACGTCTTCATTTTCTGTACATCACTACACCGTAGAGAATATCGGGCTGTCTCATAATACCGTTCAAAATGTGATGCAGGATTCCCGAGGCTTTATCTGGGTTTCCACGATGGATGGTTTGAATCGGTTTGATGGAAAACAGATGCGCATTTTTCGACATGTTGAGGGCGATTCGACATCACTATCTGATAGTTTTGTTCACGGGGTATTTGAGGCAAACGACGGAACATTATGGATAAGCACCAGAAATGGTGGGCTGAATGTATTCGACCCGATCACAGAACAGTTTTCCAGGCTTGGTCCTGGCCCTGGTAACCCCGATCCCGGATTTCAGGCTAGTCTGAGTCTTATTTTCCAGGATACAGAAGGAGCGTATTGGTTATCGTTTTTTGAGGGCGATCTTGGCATTTTTAATCCCGTTACCAACGAGTTTATGCCTGTAGCCCTCATCGATGATGTATCGCTGCTTCCGCTGAAGAATCCCAATTCCATTTTACAACTGGCGGATGGGAGCTTCCTTTGTGCATCCTTTAAGGGCTTATATCATATTAGCGCCGAAGAGCTTAATGCCTTTCGTGCACACCCTGAACCTGGGAAACCGCTTCAGGCCACTTGGTTTCGAGGAGGAAAGCGGGAAGCAATGGCTAACGCATACAATCTCTTTATTGATGACACCGGAGTTCTTTGGGTGGACGAAAGTACAGATGGATTTTATGCGGTGCCGGAAGTATATCTGCCTGAAACGGTGAAAAAAGCCATTAAAACAGGGCCTCTGAAGTCTTCTGCTGAAGGATTAGTGGTTGAACGAGAGCAATATTTATTGGTAGCAGGTACGTCCGGGGTGTTACAACAAATCAGCAAAGACACCGGTGCCCGAACATCACATACGCTTATACCGAACAGTTCAGCTGATGGTAGCGCTAAACTGTACGAAAGTCCGTCGGGAGAACTTTGGATGAGCACCTGGGGAAATGGATTTCTCAAAATTGAAGAACAAAAAGGCATTGAAATCTACACTACGGAACAGGTCAGTGGCTTAGGGAATAATTTTATGCTCTCCTTTGAAGAGACCGGGAGTGCGCTCTGGGTAGGAACCTTTGATGGGTTGTATCAAATCTCCGATTTCCCAGATCAGTCTGAAGCCATCAAAGTGCGCGCAACTGAAAAAACGTCGATCTGGTCTATCGAACAATTCCACAATAACCTCTGGTTTGGTACAAATAATCAGGGCCTGGGGCTAGTACAGACCGATGAACCACAAAAGGTGTCTTATTTTACGCCGGGTAATAGTTTTATTGCCAGCCTGAACGTGCACCAGGTTTTTGCGGATAGTCGTGGTTGGCTTTGGATAGGGTATGAAGGTGAAGGATTGCAGGTTGTGTATAACTCACTGGAATGGATAAAGGGGGAGGTTGCGCAAATCCAAACGGTTACTACCCGGTCCGAACCGTTACGGCTAAATAGCGATGCGATTCGCAGGATTTATGAGGACAAACAAGGTGATATCTGGTTAGCAACAATGACAAATGGATTTACCAGAATCCGCATGAATGACAAAAAGATAGTTGGGGTACAGCATTTCCCATATCGTGAGGATGGAGAAGGAATGAGTTTTCCCGACGCAAGAAGCATATTGCAGCTTTCGGATTCTACTTATTGGTTTGCTACCTATGGCGGTGGGCTTACCTCCTGGAATGCATCCTCCGAAACGTTTACCTGGTTCACGACTTCTTCAGGTTTACCAAATAATAGCACGTATGGTATACTCCCCGAACAGAATAAGCCGGCATTTTGGGTAAGTACGAACCTGGGGGTTGCAAGGATAAATGCAGATAAGACTTCTGTACGCACATTTACAGAAGCGGATGGTTTACAAAACAATGAGTTTAATACTGGTGCTTATCTGGCCTTGAGCGATGGGAGTTTGCTTTTCGGAGGCATCAAAGGGTTCAATCGTATTATCCCGGAACAATTAAACCTGCCAGATCAGGGTCCGGAGGTTGTTTTGACGACGGTTAACCTGTTTAATGAACCTTTTCTGGGAGATACCAGCGCGGTTATAAATCGCAGTCTGGAACTGGAGTACGACCAAAACTTCCTTTCCTTTCAGTTTGCTGCACTGGATTATCATGCTCCGAAGAGAAATGAGTACGCCTATAAAATGACTGGGATAGATGAGGATTGGGTGTATAGCGGAAACCGTAATTTTGCCGATTATCCCAATCTTGCCCCGGGAACGTATACATTTAACGTAAAAGCGGCGAATAGTTTTGGGGTTTGGAACCAGGAAGCCCGCACTCTTTTCATCAACATAAGTCCGCCCTGGTGGAATACACGGTGGTTCAGAGTGCTGGTGTTGCTCATGCTTATCGGGACACTGGTTGCAACGGTTCGTTATTTTGCCCAGCGTAAACTGCGCCAACAGCTACGATCTGCTGAACTGGAAAACAAACTTCGCGGGGAAAGAGAGCGTATTTCCAGAGATCTTCACGATCACGTAGGCGCCCAGTTAGCTAATATTCGATCTGGCCTGGAGCTTGCCGATCGATATACGAAGAAACAGGATACTGGGAAGTCATCTGAATTGATGCAGTCTCTTCGGTATGATGCACAGGATACAATAAAGCAGCTTCGGGAAACCATTTGGGCATTAAGCCAAAAAGAATTGACCCTATCCGGGTTCGAGCAACACGTGAAAGAATACATGAATAAACAAACCTCCATCAAAGAAGCGTTAGAGGTGAGGGTTTCCGTGACATCAGAACAGGATATCACATTGTCTCCGACTATGGGGCTCAACCTCTTCCGGATTATACAGGAGGCCAGCCAGAACACATTGAAATATGCCGGCGCAAAACACCTGGATATCAGCGTTGCAGAGAACAATGGCACGCTTTCTCTTTCCATTCGGGACGATGGAACGTTTAAACCGCCCGCTAATACCCATAACGGAGGACTCGGGTTGGGTAACATGAATAAACGGGCAAGAGAACTAAATGGCGCCCTGGAAATCAGTACCGATAAGGGTACACAGATCGACGTAAACGTACCTTTAAAAATACTCCATTAGGAGTATGGTATAAGAGGGATGAAACCAGCATTTTTTATAAAAACAGCGCGATGAATACAAAACTAACCGTTGCCATAGTTGAAGATCACGATATCTTCAGAAAACGCTTAAGAGAGTTACTGGGGTTTTATGATCACATAGAAGTGAGTTTTTGTACCGCTAGTGGCGAAAAATGTGAAGAAAAACTATTAGATGAAGGGATTCCGGTTCCGGATGTGATATTAATGGATATTGAACTCCCCGGTATATCAGGGATTGAAACCACGTTCAGAATAAAGGAGCAGTTCCCGGAAGTGGAGGTGATCATGTTCACCATCTTTGAGGATGATGAACGGCTCTTTGAATCCATCCAGGTAGGGGCAACCGGGTATTTATTAAAAGACACCCCCATTGATGATGTGGTTACATCGATCGAAGAGGTAAAAAAAGGAGGGTCACCTATTTCTCCCACCATTGCCAGGAAAATGATGCAGTTGGTGGCTAACCCACCTAAAGAAGAGGATAAAAGGGAGCACATCATACCGTTTCAATTAAGCACAGCAGAACGTCGGATTTTAGAGCATGTCGTGGACGGAAAGTCTAATAAAGAAATCGCAGAAGTGGTGTTTTTATCTCCCTGGACAGTAAAAACCCATATCAAAAATATTTATCGCAAAATGCAGGTTAGCTCCAGGGCTGCTGCGGTTAAGCTGGCTATACAGAGAAACGTAGTATAAAAATACTCCGTTTGGGGGATGTACCAGGGTTACGTAAAACCCAATCTTTTCATTGAATGCCTAAGTCAATGAAAAGAAATCTATGAAACCCTGTTTATGGTTACTGTTCCTGCTGGTGATCTCCATTCAAGCCAATGCTCAGTGGGTTAAGCTGGACGAACTAAGTGGCGCTAACATCGGTGCAATTACCGAACTGAACGGTAATCTCTATGTTTCCACGGCGAACATCATTTATAAATCAGAAGACTTAGGGCAAAGCTGGGTGGAAGTGATGAACGGTATTCCACCATTAGCCGACATTAACGCCTTGGCAGCCACAAGTAATGCGTTATATGCAGGAGCAAATGATGGTGGATTTGGAGACAAGGTGTTTGTATCAACGGATGGCGGAGATACCTGGACCCCAACGGGTGGACTAGGTGCTTTTGTACTGGCATTCGATTTTGCATCCATCCAGGATACCCTGTTTGTGGTGAGCAATTTTGGAGTTTTATACCGTTCATCTGATCAGGGAGCCACATTTGAAGATTTGGGGGGAGTTGGCATTGGGGCGCATGCTCAGTCGATTGGTAGCACTTTATATATGCTGGGACAAGGGTCGGTGCGAAAGTCAACGGATTATGGAACAACGCTTTCTCCTGCCATTGGGTCCAGTTCAGATATCATATTTCGGTTTTCAGAAATAGGAGCCGTCGTTGAAATCGATGGAAAGCTATTAGCAGGGAGTCAGCGCGTGTTTAGCCTGGATCAGGATTCAGTATGGCAGGTGCAGGGAGCTGGATTTGGAGCGGCCCTTGTCCAAAGTTTTATACAGGAAAACGAACAATTATGGGCATTTACGAATAACGGGATTTATGTAACCCGGGATTCTGCAAAAACCTGGCAACAGATTGAGCAAGACCTGAACGTTGCTAATATCACGGGTTCCTTATCTCTGAATGACCGATTTGTGTTAGGAACAACAGGTGGTGTATTCATTTCTGATGAGAATAAGAATACAACCATATCCTTTTCCGATATCACAACTCAACTTAGCCATGTTACCATAACCAGGTTTAAGAGTTATGGCGATGAGCTGTTCATATTTGCGAATGAAATCAACCCTATTAAAACCGAAGATGGCTCGGACTTTAGCCCGGTGGCGGAATCGATTGAAAACCGGGGAATATTAGACCTTACTGTATCGGGAAACACGGTTATTGTGTCAACCAGTCAGGGAATGTATAGAAGGACAAACAACGGGGAATGGAATTTAATTGGAGGAGGGCCACCTGCAGTTGCAATCGAAGCAGACGGTAATACCGTGTTAGCAAACGATGTAAACAGGATTGAAAAATCAGAGGATGGTGGTGCCACCTGGAAGGAGGTAACAGCAAATTTTCAGCTTGGAAGTCAATTACCCACAGGGTTCGCCTTTTTAGGTGACACGATGTTTGTGTATTACGCTCAACCCAACGTGCTGGGGGGATATGCCCGATCGACAGATGGAGGAGAAACATGGGCCTCTTCATCTGAGCTTGGAATTTCGGTACCACAAATAGTCACGTTAAACGGCAAAGTATTTGCTGCCCGTGCATCCTTGTTTACCGGAGGAGGGGTTTCTGTTTCAGAAGATGCAGGGGAAACATGGACCGCACCGGAAACACAGCTGAACGATATTATCGGAGGAGTGACCAGGCTTTCCGTTGGGGAGCATACTTTATATGCTCAAACCAGTGCCGGCTTTTACCAATCAGAAGATGAGGGGATAACATGGTCTGAAGTTAGTTCCAAGGGTATTGATGAACGGTTTGGATTTGTTGGAACATCGATCTATCACAACGGGAGCCTGTATTTTGGCCAGTCGACAAATTCCCTGCATAAACTGGATTTCACATCGGTCAGTATTCTTGAGGACGATATAGCGGCGGTAACCCGAGCCTCCCTCTCTCAGAATTATCCCAACCCCTTTAACCCAACCACGAAGGTAACGTTCAGCCTGCCTGAATCGGCTGATGTACGTATCACGGTGTACAATATGTTGGGTCAAAAGGTGGGGGTGATGGCGTCCGGCAAATTTACAGCTGGTGAGCATACCCTTTCGTTCGACGGTTCTGACCTTTCCTCTGGAGTGTATCTCTATCGAATAGAAGCAGCCGGATATACTGAAACACAAAAAATGACATTAATCAAATAGGAGAGTATCCATGAAACATGCCATTCTCACTCTATACATCCCCATGCTTATCGTTTGTTCTGTACAGGCTCAATGGACAGACGAAACCGGAATAGACACCCTGCTCACCAACCAAAATGTAGCTGCCGTTTCAGGGATCTATGCAAATGGAGACCGCTTTTTTAGCTGGGGTTTAAACCCGTCCACGTTTGCGTACGAACTGTTTTATACGGATACATTTGGGGGAACATGGACAAAGGCAGAAAGTGATGATAAAACAAAATCATACGCAGCCTTTCTTAATGTGGATGAGGAAACGATGTATAATTACGGAGTTTCCATCTTTGGGGCCAAAGAATTGAGAATAAGCACCGATCGTGGAGAAAGCTGGACGGCGTTAAACCCGACGTTTGGCGGATTACCTGCATTTTATGCTCCCCTTTATGTTTCGTTAACCGGATCGGTATTTGTCTTTTCCTCACTGAATGGAGAGAATGGAATATTTAAAAGTACGGATGAGGGAAACACCTGGACTCCCTTTTCCACATTTGATGATGGAAACAGCGATAAATCGATAGGAGGGCTATTTGCAGCTGGTTCTTACTTCTTTCTAAGAACAAGAAATGATGCAGAGGGTTTGTATCGCGTGCACAAAGACAGTTCAGAATGGAAACCGGTACTGGAATTAACAGACGATGACCAGTCGTATCTTACTACGTCTATAGCTGGCGATCGTATCGTAGCCGTAACCGACCGGGGTGTGGAAGTAAGTAACGATTTTGGCGATACGTGGACGATTCTCACCATGGATGAGCTTGGGCTGGAGGCTACGGGAACACTCGCCAGAGGCATTGCAGTAGGTAACAGCGTTCTTCTTTCTTTTCAGGATTCCGGTCCGGGTACGTCCAGTATTTGGCTGGTCAACCTGGATACAAACACGTCTATGGATATTACGGATGGGATGGTAGAGTACGACCGGGGTTCGGAGTTATTCTTAATGGCTGCTGGAGAAACTCACGTGTTCGCTACCCGATCGGGGAATACAACAACGTTATACAAAAGAGATTTAGGCGAGTTTCTAACATCGAACGAGGAAGACCGCCTCGAACAGCCACAGGAAGTCAGTTTGTCTCAAAACTACCCCAATCCGTTTAACCCAACCACAAACATCTCGTTCAACCTGCCCTCGGCGGAGTCGGTAAGACTTACGGTGTATAATATGTTGGGACAGCAAGTGGCAACCGTTGCCAATGGACGATTTGCATCCGGCCAGCATACCGTAACGTTCAACGCCTCGGCCCTGGTCTCAGGAATGTATGTATATCGTTTACAGGCAGGAAACGTAGTTGAAACCCGAAAAATGATGATTGTGAAGTAATTAAAATCGAAAGGGAGCCGAAAGGCCAAATTGAAGGCCACTGAAACCGACTCCCACATCGTTATTTTGATTCAATTGAAGCGTGAAGTCACGCTCATTCATCAGGTGGAATGGAAAATTGGTGACCTGCAAGGCATAACCAGCCGAGAGGATAAAGGGTTGTCCTTTAACCTGGAACCGGTACCCCAAAGAAGGGGTGATAACTGCATTTTGGGCAGCAAAACGCTCTTTTGCTATGGTCCTGCTTCCATTTGAGACGAAGACCGAGTTTTCAATTTCCAGCGTCGAAAGGAGGGCGCTAACCTGCATGCGAAAAAACAGATATCGATCCCTCACGATATCGGGCTGGATTCCGAAGGGTAGTTCCACAAAAAACCCAAGTTCATAGTTTGTGATTATCTGGTCCACGGTGGCCCCTCCATTTGCATCACTCAAGGCAGAACGTGCTCCGGATGAACTCATCCCTAAAAAAACGCCAATCAACTCTTTTTGGGTTTCTCTATACACATACAGCCTGAAAGCGGGTCGTTCAGGAAACCGATCTACCGATGGCAGCTGTACTCCATTAATAACCGATAGCTGATCCTGTAGCAGGGTAACGTCGTCAAAACTATGCAAGCCGATACCAACATACGGTTCCAGAACCATTTTCTGAGCCATCAGGTTGGGCACAAAGCAGAAAAGACACACTATAAGGGCACAAAGGGATTTCATTGCGTGGTAACCATTAATGTGTCTTTAAGGGATGGATCCATTCTTTGATGGTTATCTAATACATATAAGATGATCCTTCTGGGATTACTATGATTAAATACCAGAACGGTATCATCCGGCGAAGTAACGGTGAACCTGGATGGCAGATTTGGAACCGACCCTGGTTGATCAACCCTGATTTCATACTCCTGGAACACAAGAGGATGGTTGAATTGGGTCCAGGTAACCCGGTTCTGATTAGCAGCCAAAGTCTCAAAGGCTAAGAGTTTAGGTTTGCCTCCGGCTATATCTATGGAGCCACCAGGTATGGGATCTTCAAACCAGTGTTGGTTTTCCAACTGATAACTTATGCTATACCTGGCGGAACGCCCTGCATAGGCGGAATCAATGAAAACAGGAGTTTGCTGGTTTTCAACGGATTGGGTAAAGATGCTCGTATAATTCCCGCTGTTCCAATAGTCTACTTCTTTGTTAACCAGGTACCGGCCAAACTGAATGGACCGATACATATCCCATGCTACGGTAACTGTTCCATCCGGGTTTTCCTGGATAGATTGAACGTTAAGAAACTGCTCTTGTGGACTGGTTTCCAGCCAAAAGGGAATAAGGAGACGTTGTTCAATGAACTCAAGATTCATCTGATCAAGTACGCTGCCTGAATTAGATTTATATCTGATGACAACGGTAAGGGTATGCTCTCCGTCATCGAGACCACTGGTTTGCAGAGGAACACTGTAGCCCGTATCGCTTACAGACCTGCTACTCGAAGCAAGTAAAGAATCGGAATTTACCCATGTTGTAAAGAAATCAACCTGGTACTGGGTTCTATCAAAAGTAAAGAAGAAGTGGGGCTCCTGACTAACTTTTATGGTATCACCGATGATAACCGACGGGCTGAAATGAAAAGAGGGATCGAGTACATCGGGGTTTAACTCGGTATCAACGAAATGAGTACCACTTGGCGAGTAACAAGAGGTCATACAACCCAAAAGAAAGAGCATCCCAATATACCGCATGCTAACAGCCTATAGTTACGATGTGAATAAACTATGAAGACAGAGGAAAATAGTTCGTATTTTTTAAGTTCAAAAATGGATCAAAAAAAGAATGGCGGAAGTAGAAACAGCAGCCGAATCAGAAATTATTAAAGAAGCCAAACGGAGACGGACGTTTGCAATTATATCTCACCCCGATGCCGGTAAAACCACACTTACCGAAAAGCTGTTGCTTTATGGCGGGGCTGTACACGAAGCAGGTTCCGTAAGGGCGCGAAAAGCCAATCGACATGCCACGTCAGACTGGATGGCTATTGAACAGGAAAGAGGGATTTCTGTTACCTCCTCCGTACTTAAATTCGAAAAAGACGGCATTAAGTATAATCTTCTCGACACCCCTGGTCACAAAGATTTCTCTGAAGATACCCTTCGAACCCTGGTTGCGGCAGATTCCGGGCTTATGGTTATTGACGTTGCAAAAGGAGTGGAAGAGCAGACGGAAAAGCTATTTGAGGTATGCAAGCTCAGGGAAGTACCGGTCATCACATTTGTGAATAAGTGTGACCGCCCGGGGATGGACCCACTCGAAGTATTAAGTAATGTAGAATCCCGGTTGGGGATAGAAGCCGTTCCGGCCAGCTGGCCCCTGGGTTATGGCCAAAAATTCCAGGGTATTTACGATGTGATCGGGAATAAAATTCATCTGTACGAAAAAACGGATCACGGAGCTAAAAAAGCACAAACAAACGTCGTTGAATTCGAAGAAGGACTGGCCTCTTGTTCCCTTTCCGAGGCAGAAATTGAAGCCTTTCGGGAAGAGGTGATGCTGATTGAAGATATGTACGCCACCATGGACAAGGATGCCTACAGTTCCGGAAAAGTGACCCCGGTCTTTTTTGGGTCGGCGCTCAATAATTTCGGGTTAGATGTGTTTCTCAGCTATTTCTACCAGCTGGCACCGTATCCTCAGGGTTACGAAAATGCCGAAGGAGAAGAACGGGTTATTGGCGATGGGTTTTCGGGGTTCATTTTTAAACTTCAGGCCAATATGAACCCTGGCCACCGCGACTGTGCAGCGTTTATCCGGGTTGCATCGGGTAAGTTCCGGCGCGGTGTGGAAGTAACGCATGCGACCACTAAGAAAAAGATTAAAATGGCTACCCCGCATACGTTAATGGGTGATGAAAGAGAACTGATGGAAGAAGCGTATCCTGGAGATATTGTTTCCATTTTTAATCCGGGTTCATTTCGTATAGGAACGACTATTTTTGAGAAAAACCCGGTTCGCTTTGACGTTATTCCATTATTTACGCCCGAGCATTTTCAAAAAGTTGCCACCAAAGATCCGTTTAAGCGAAAGCAGTTGCGCGAAGGCCTTCAACAGCTCTCGGAAGAAGGGGTAGTACACGTATTTGAGGTTCCGAATGGGGTAGGCAATGAGCTGCTTTTAGGTACGGTAGGTATTCTTCAGTTCGAAGTGGTGGAGCATCGGATGCTTCAGGAATACGGTGTTGAGCTCGTAAAGACACCGGTTTCTTATTATTGTGCACGCTGGCTGCCGGAAAATGATGAAGTGATCGCAAAACTGAATGCAAGCTACTCCACCCATGTAACGAAAGACATGGAAGAGAACCCCATTGTTTTGTTCGACTCGATGTATGCACTCAACCAGGGAGAAGAAAAAGTAGGAGTCGACAACCTGTACAAGTTTAAGCAGGGGTGATAATTACTCCGTTTGGGTGATATCTAAAGCTGGTAGCAGATCATAGCTTTCCAAAAAAACCAAAGCTTAGGAAAGATATGATACGATTACTAGTACTTGTCGTTTTTGCAGGAAGTATGATGGCCTGTCAAAATGAGGATAGTTGTGATACCAACGCCACATTAAACGGGGAATGTTTTAACCTGGTTGTGCAGCGGGATGTACAGAACTTTGTGGGAGGATTAAACGGCCATTCCAGAGAGAACTTTTTATTGATTTGGCAATTTGCTCCCGAAGGACCCCAGGAAAGAGTTCGCTTTACCATACGTGCGGATGACGACCCCGCCGGTGCCGACACCAGCTCATTTTATCTGTTTCAGACGGGTATAGAGTACAGTGATCTTGCAGGGGGTATGATTTTTAATGGAGATATTTCCAGTGGCGGAATTGATGGAGCGTATACCTATCGCTTCACGGAAATTGATAAAGAGAATAACCGTGTTTCAGGCCAGATAAACTTTCAATACAACAATGATTTTGGATCAGATAGCTTTGAAAGCACATTCGAAAATGTTAAGAGTTCTACTTAAACGGGTTAATACCTTTGTCCACGAATTTCAACATTTTCGAATGTGCTTTCAAAGCTATCTGA
>JBCBST010000043.1:0-22929 GCA_039819115.1 Bacteroidota bacterium | reverse complement strand
TCCATATCCTGTAACTACCACCTCTTCTAGTCCCAAGATATCTTCTTCTAACTGGATGTCCAGAGTAACAATACCAGTGCCAACCTGTACGGCTCTTTCAAATTTTTTGTATCCAGTAAAGGTAGCGACTAATATATAAGTACCAGTGGGTACATTAATGATGGTGTATTCACCATCTGTATTTGATGCTGCACCTAAGGTTATTTCATTGAGACGGATGTTTACACCAGGTAGTGTCTCACCATTCTCGTCCGTAACTATACCCGTAATACTCCCCGTCTGAGCAAACGCACTCACGGATAGTATTACTGAGCACAGCAATAGTAATTGTATCTTTTTAATCATATTACGTTGTGACTTAATGTTTAGATTTTTTATTGATAGCAGAAGCCCATCACATACATGATGGCTGCTTGTTTCCGGGTATCCTGCTCAGGTGTTTTGGTATTCTTATATCCAGCTGAACCTGCTATAGGGTAGGGAATACATGAGCCTGAGGACTGGCCGGACGCATGATGTTAGTAAAGCAGGGGTATAAGGAATAGGCTTAGCAACAAATGCCTAGTAGAAAGCAACAAATGCAGGGGTGTTTTAGCAACAAATAAGGGGTAAGTGTCGGTGAATGGAGGGGGAGGGGGTTGTCAGTGGTCAGTTATCAGTGGTCAGTTATCAGTGGTCAGTAGTCAGTAGTCAGTGGTCAGTGGGGATGGCGGTTTTGTTATAACTGGTGTGGCCTGTTTTTGGGTAGGTTGTAATCAGTAATCGGTTTCTTGATGATGGTAATCTTGTGATTCTGCTGCATGGGTTTACCAAGAAAACGCAAAAGCTTCCAAGAAGACAGATCGAGAAAGCCATTCAATTACGAAGAGCCTATTATGAAACGAAAGCATCCCAAAACCATTAATGAACACTTTGATCAAAAATATGGACCGAAGGGTTCTTCCAGTCGATCAGATTTCGAGCACAGTGCAGAGGGTTGGTTTATCGCAGAGTTGATCCGGAAGAAGCGTAAAGAGGCCAGGATGACTCAGCAGGAATTGGCGGATAAGCTAAATGTAAATCGCACCTATATTTCTAAACTTGAGCGTGCCGTTGGGGATGTACGTGTTTCTACATTGCGTAAGGTGGTGGAAGAGGGCCTGGGGGGTACGTTGCATATCACGGTAGAACTTTAGGGGGGATCAGTGGTCAGTGGTCAGTGGTCAGTTGTCAGTTGTCAGTGGGGGGATGTGTTATAGCTGTAAGAGTGCAATCTCTTTTACCGCGTCAAAGTCTTTGGTATTGAACGTGGCTACCTCATCAATACCGTGTGCCAAGCCAATACTTATGATCTCAAAGTCATGGATTTTAAGACCAGAGGGGGAGTATTGATGGGTTAATTCGAATAAAATCTCCATCGATTCTTGTGTGGGATAAATGATGTCTACATTTTGAATGATTTCTCGGGCAATCTCTAAAGCTAACCTGGTATCTAAGTTGTAGCCTGATGGTTTTGTGACTACCGTTAAAAACTCAAGAATATTCTTTGATGTGGTTGTAAGCTCTTTTTCTCTCTGATCTAACAGGCGTTTTGCCCGGCTGTAATAGGTTGAATCCTCATCAATTCGATACACAAAGACATTGGTATCAATAAGTATTCTACTCATAGGCCAGAGATCGCAGATTACGATCGTCCAGTTTCCCGTTCAGCTTTAAAGAACGGATCGTAGAACTGGTTTTTTTTCGCTTATCCAGCAAAGACAAATACCGATGCACTTTTTCTAATTCCGTATCGGAAAGGCGGTCTATTTCTTTTTTTACGTTCTCTTTTGTAATCATAACATGTGGATATGGTACGCATGTAAGGTAACGAACGGCTATGACGTTTCATATATAGTAGTAGTCAGTAGTCAGTGGTCAGTAGTCAGTGGTCAGTAGTCAGTAGTCAGTAGTCAGTAGTCAGTAGTCAGTAGGCGATGGCGGTTTTGTTATAGATGGCGGAATCGTGCTGTCGGAAATGTTCTTTTTTTTGTCGGTTTTGTTATAACTGGGGTGGCCTGTTTTTGGGTAGCTTTTACCTGAATAACGCGAAGCCACAGGTTATGCCGGAAGAGCATGTAACACTGACTATATCGATTGATTCAACGGGAGGTACTCCTGTATGTGTCGCTGAGTTTGGGGATACCAAATTCAGAATCCGGCTGGATAGTCCCGATCAGCTTTCTAACGTGGTTAGCCAACTGCATGAAACACATAATGGGGATGAATCGGACGTTAAACCGTTTGTGTCGGATGTGCTGCTTGCGTTGATCGAGGAGGTCTTTAATCGGGCGAATACCTCTCTGGATGGTACCTTGTCCGACGAGGAACTGATCCCGGATCCTTTTCTTGAAAAAATCCTGGAGACCATCGAACATAACTTTACCGATCCTGAATTTGGAGTGAATGAGCTGGCCGACATCTTGTATGTGGACCGGACCTGGCTATTCCGGAAACTAAAGAAGACGACGGGCAGGTCGGCACGGGATCATATCTATGATTACCGGATGGAATATGCTGCTGCTATGTTGGTTGAGGAGGATGGACATATTTCAAAAGCGGCTTATGCGGCCGGGTTTCGGGATCTGGCTAGTTTTAACCGGGTGTTTAAACGGTATTATGATGCCTCTCCCAGGGAGTATTATGAGACGCATGCCACTTCTGAGGAATTTGCCGGGGAAGAGGCGGCGGAAGGGGACGGATCAGAAATAAACCACCAGTCCAACGGAAGGCTGGATGCCTAAATCAAAGACCTGTGCATTTCCTGAAGCAACACGGGGTACCACGGTCTCAAAACGGTTGTTGATTTGTTGCTCCACAATGAGGTTTAATCGTTCGGAGTACCATTCATTATCGCGGTTCAGCAGGTTGTATACCGAGAGGGTGAGCTCCACCCGCTGTTTTTGGGTGTACATGATGTAGCGGGCGCTGAGATCGATCCTGGAGTAGGTGCTGTGACGCAGATCATCGCCCCGTTCAAAGGAGGTGACACGGTCGGGTGTACCGGAAGCCAGGGTCCAACTGGCATACGTATTCAGGTGTTTGATGATCCTGAATTCGGCACTGGCCGTGAATTGATGCAACCGATCCCAGTCGGCCGCGAATGGATCTCCGTCGTTAATACGTGCATTTTCAAGCTCCATAGAGGAAAGGGCATAGGTGGCCGATAGCTTGCCCCGGTTAAAGGTGGTAGTGGCTACCCATTCCAGTCCGCGGCCCACCCCCGTGTTGTTAAAAAACCAGGGCACCTGGTCGTTCTGGAAGGTGGAAGAGATATTGGCGGTATTCAGCTCGTGAATCCGCAGGTTGTTGAAGTTTTTCAGGTACCCTTCCATATGGAGATAGAGAAAGGGCAGGGGGCGTACGTAAATCCCGGAGGAGTAATATTGGACAGAGGATGGGGGTTGATCTTCGTTCGTTAAGATCCAGAAATCGGTGGAGTTGATGTTAAAGAACTGAAGCTGGTGCAGGAACTGGTAGTTCTGGCTGTATCCGAGTCCGAAGGAAACGGGGGCGTTCGGAAAGAGCTGAAAACGGGCCCGGGGTGACCATCGGGTATATCGTCCGTTACTAAAGTAATGCAGCCGGTGCCCGACCTGTACCCGCACTCCGTCTAGGTTGGAGAAGTCAAATTGCTGGTACAAATCTACTAATTGACTGGTTCGCCGGCTTTGAAAGGAGGGGCGTTCCACGCCCCGGTCGATGTATCGCACATCGTAATCGGTATAGCTGATGCCCTGGGCGATGTTCAGACCGGGAAAGGAGTGCAGAAATTCCTGCTTGACGGAGAAGTCACGGACGGAGTTTTCAAGATACAGCTCGTCCAGTACGGTAATGCGTCTTCCATCGGGCTCGGCCGGGTCGCGGGGCACGGTAAAGGGGAAATCTCCCTTCAGAAAGTTGGAGAAGTAATTGCTGAATCCGATATGTGAATTGGAATAAGTAGACCGGGAAAGCATGAAGCCAGCATGAGCCACCACGTGTTCGGAATTCCATTCGTTTTCGGTGTCAAAGAGCTGTGATATTTCCAGGTCGTCTTCGCGGCGGGCGGTACCCCGGTCATCAATTTCCACCACCCGGTTGTATTGCTGGGCGGCATTGTCGGATGCAAAGTGCGAGCTTACCGTGAGCACCCCACCGGTATTGGTTTCCCAGTGCACTTTCCCGTGTACGTCATAAAAATTAGCGGAGGAGGATACCGGGTCGATGAAGGAGGAGCGTACATCGACCACATCTATTTCGTCCAGTCCCACATTATCCTGTCCCACTACCAAGGTAACCGTGCTTTCGTCCAGCTGAAGAGGTCGGCCCACATCCAGCCCGAAGTCGACCAGTTCCTGGTTATTGAACCAGTTCAGCTGATCAATTAAGGAGTGACGACCGGAAACCAGCCAGCTTGCTTTTCCTTTTTTCAGGGGGCCTTCCAGGGTTATTTTTCCGGATGAATTGCTGAGTCCGGCGTTGCCTTTTAACTCGTTTAGCGATCCGGAAGCCGTCACAAGGGCAAGGGTACCGCCGAGGGGAGCATCGAACTGGGCAGGGGTTACATCATAATAAAACCCGCTGGTGCGCAGTACGTCCGAATTCATTACATCCAGCAAACCAAACAGGTGACTTTGGTTGTACATGGTCTGACCATCGAGTAACACCCGGAATCCATCGGCAGCACTTCCCCTGATATTGATGCCTTCACTTAGTGCCGTACTGGTAGACACAGCCGGGAGTTGCTGGAGGGAGCGCAGGGTATTGGTTTCTCCAAGGGGATTGAATACGCCCAAATCAACCAGTTTGGTGAGATGGGTGTCGGCCACGGAATAATAATTCACCCCGTTTATAATCACCTCATTTCCGGTGAAGAGCTCGGGTTCGAGACGGATGGTGACTTCGTTCCATTCCGGTTGTTCCTGTATGTTCAGGGTGATGACCTGGCTGGTGTACCCGATGTACGATACGGTAATGGCGAGGGTGGCCTGTTTGGTCTCGGTTTGTAGGGTGTACTGCCCGGTTTTGGTACTCGAAATACCTTTTAAGATGCCTTCTTCTCTCCACGAGAGGGTGGAATAGGGCAGACGTTCACCCGACTGGGCATCAACCACAAAGCCGGATACATACACCGAGGATGAACGGGAGACGGTTTTTTTCCGGAATAGCAGGATATGATTACTTGCTTCCTGGTAAGAAAGGCCGATCTGGTTTTGGTCCAGTTCGGCCCGGAGGGAATCGACCAGGTCTTCTGAAGAGCTGGTAAAGGAAACACGCACGTTGGCGATCAGCGATTCCCGGTACAAAAAGGAATAGGGGGTTGCCGATTCGATTTGTTCGATGGCTTCCAGTAAGGGGGTATCATCAAATTGGAAGGTTTGGGCACGCAGAGCACGGCTTGAGAAGGTGAACAGCACCAGGACACATGCTATGCTAAATCGCAGGATCAACGTTCAGTAGAGATAAACCTAAATTGCTGTGCCCCAACGGATCGGAACTCACCACCTAAAATCACGGCCAGGTTATTCAGCGTTACCGTCAGCTCATCCAGTCGGAGGCTGCCACCCAGACGTTCATCGGCCAGATCTGGTTCATAGAGAATCCGAATCTGGTAGTGGTGTTCAATTTCAGCAAAGGCATCGGCAAGGGGAGTCTGATCGAAGGTCAGCACGCCATCCATCCAGTCCATGTATAATTCAGATGGGGAAGGGGTGGGTGCGGTTAAGATACCGTCGGCATACACCGCCGATTCGCCTTCGTTCAGGATAAAGGAGGTTGGGTTATCCAGGGCGGATACCTGTACCCGGCCTTCTTCCAGGAATACGGTGTATTGGTCGCCCCAGGTACTCACGTTAAAGCGGGTTCCTAATACCTGCACTTCGGTTTGCTCGGTTAAGACCGAAAACATACGATTGGGATTACTGGTTACATCAAAGAAGGCTTCTCCGTCTAACCGGTACTGGTGTTTTTGTTCGGAGTAGGTTACTTCGTACAGGCTGGAATGTGCCCGGAGCGTGACCACTGATCCGTCGTACAGGGTAACAGCCAGGGATTCGCCTTCGGTTGAACCGATCAGGGTTTCGGTGGAAAGGGAAGCATACCAGAAGAGACCGATAAAAGCGACGATGAGTATGGAAGCCGCCGCAGCCCAGATTTGTACCGTACTTCGTTTGTACAATGGGAGGATGCGCGCAGGTTCGGGTTCGGATTGAACACGATCTTCAATGCTCTGCCACAGATCAGAACTTTGTTCGGCAGAGATGGAGGGAGCGGATGCCATGCTGGTTTTATAGGACGTCAGCAGGTCGATTAAGGGATCATCAATGGCAGTGGCTATATCCGTACCGGCATCCAGGGCTTCTCCCAAGCGTCGTGCAAGTACAGCATTGGGGTCGTTATCGGATATGTTGGTTTGTTTTGCCATGATGTGAAACTACAGAAAAGCGAGCTGCCAGGTCAAGCAACTCGCTTTTAGGGTTTACGGGTTAACTAAATTAGCTGTTTTCTTCCACTTCGCCTTCGTCGAGGAAGATGCGGAAGGTGCGTCGTACCTGTCGGAATTCAAGAAGGGCCGTTCCGTCACCAACCAGTTCGATGGTTCCTTCCACTACGGTTTCTTCAGGTTCGCCATCAACGATACGGTTCATTACCATGCTGTAGTTAAAGGTACCGGTTACGCCTTGTTCCAGGTTTCCATAGGCTACCACGGAGTCTTTTTCAATGGCAACGTCAATGTATTCCAGGTTTACTTCGTAGTCTCTGGATACTTCACTTCCATCGCGCAGCACGGCACTTGCACTTCCGCTGCCATTATGTGTTCCGTTGAATACAATGGAACTGCTGCTGCTGTGTAGCCCGTCAATATTCATGGTATCGATGCGGGAGAAGGCGTTTTCACGTCTTGGAGAGGAAGACTCGCCGGATTTATTACCAATAAAGTCGATGGTTTCTATGGAGTCTCGGTTGGCGCGTGGAAACTGGATAAACCGGCCGGTGAGCGTGGTGAAAATGTGTTGCTGATTCACCGAAACGGATTTGCTGAATTCGTCTCTGACCACGCTACGCTCGTACGACATACTGTGTATTCCGGTTTCCGGATCGTAGGAGTAACTGAAGTTGCGCTCTCTTCCGCGGCCGTCATCATTTCGGGGATCGGCGGATTTAAACAGGGCGGCGTCTCCATAGCTGATTCCAGCTGTTCCGATGTCGGATACAGCATCGTACATGCTGGATAGCACGCCTGAGCTGTTGTCGGATACGGATTGACCGAGTATCTCGGCTGCAAGACTGATGTCCTCATCACTTAAGGCTTCAACATCGTTATTAACCGAAGAACATCCGGTAAATCCCAGTGCAAGAATAACGGCTCCGGCCGTAAGTAGTTTTGATTGTTTGAATGCGTTCATGAGTGTGACCTCTTTTGATTTAATGTAGGTTGTTTTGTTGAACTTCACCCTACATACCCACCACCTGCCGGCTACCCCTAATCCGTTGCTGCTTTTTTTTGAATTTTTTTTGATGACGCTCCAAATGCGCTCATTGTCCGCGGTTCAAACAGGGGTATATGAACTTGTTTTTGGTGATATCTACGGTGCCTGTGCATTTTTCGCGGCTGGAACAAATGATTTACTTAACTCAAATTTTTTAAAAACTAATGGAGGTAAAAACCAGGGCTTTTTATATTCAGGAAACACCAACGACGGTAGTAAATGAGCTTAAGGTTTCCGGCATTGCTTTGCGCACTTTGTACAGTGATCGCCTGCGAAGTTATATCTGTGGAAGAGACACCAGAAGAGACGTACCCCATTATCATTCCGGTACTGGAAACGGGTACCCTGTCTGAATTAAATCAGCAGTACCAGGTATTTAATAACGGTGAACTGTGCTCAACCTTAAATGAATTTGGCTTTACCGGCTTTAGCAGGGTGCTGTTCCCCGGAGGAGTGAATCCCTGTCTTTCGCGGGAGCCGGTTCGTGTAGAGCTTACCAACCAGGATACCCTCCGTACGCTGGCCAAGGAGATCCTGGTTAAAAATGCGCTTTACACCAATGTAACGGACACAGTAACACTTGAGTTACTGGAAGAATTGCCGATAAACGGATGTACAGTATGTGAAGGTCCAGGTTTAAACAATGTTCCCATTGAGTGGAAGTTCACATTTAGAGGTCAGGAGATTGAAGGATTCGAAGTACCCGAAACTCAGATTACCGTCTTTGTAGACAACGAAGGGGTGAACAGAGTATGGGGCAACTGGTACCCCGAAGTCGTGTTCCCACCGGTAAAGCAGGTGGGTTTTGCTATAGCCCGGCAAAAAATGGAGGGCTGGCAGTTTTTTATGGAAGAATTTACAGGAGAGGAAATCGTGTTTACCGTTTCGGAAAACGAACTGAATGAGATCCCGGTCGAATCACCCCTTGTATTAAGGGATACCGACCGGCTGGAAATCAGGAATACCTGGAAAGTACCTATTCATTATTCACATCCCACATTTAGTGGCTGGTTTGCGTTTGTGGACGTAATGGATGGAACCATACTTAAAATTGAACCAAAATTGATTCAACCTTAACATGAGCGTGTATGCATTCAAAGGCAGGTTAAAAACTGCTAACTGGCAACCCTTGGCAATTAGCCCTATTTTTGGCAGTAACAAGAACCGAGAGAGCTACTCCTTTGAATAATACTTATTAGGACAAACGTGGAAGAGATACTAGAAATGAACAAACGAATTCTGATTGTTGAAGATGATATGATTATCTCTTTAGTGATCGAAAACATGGTTAGAGAACTGGGGCATCAGGTAGTTGGTAAAGCTACTTCGGGAGATGAGGCCATTTCATTGGCCCAGGAACATGAACCTGATCTGATCTTGATGGACATCCGGCTGAAGGGGGAAATGGATGGCATTGAGGCAGTTACGGAGATTAAATCAAAGATTAATACGTCGGTTATTTACCTCACGGGGAACTCCGACCGGTTGAATTACGAGCGGGCTAAAGAAACCGAGTTTATCGATCTCATCACCAAACCATTTACCATTGGTGATCTTACCAAATCGTTGGAGTTGGTAAATTAACGCGGTTTATGCATCTTTTGCTTTGTATTGGCGTAACGCGCCATTGAACAACGGGCAAAGGCTATGAACACTCGATTCAAAAATCTAAAAAACGATTTAGAAGGATTGGAAAGCGATCCTAACGAAGAACTAAGAGGCGGTTCTCCCAAATCCGGAGGGAATTCCGGTGTCGCGAACTATATCCTGCTGTTTGCATTTGTCGCAACCCTCTTATTCTATTTTGGTTCCAAAATAGATTTCGATTTTTTTGATGACAATCCCATAACAGAGTTATCAGAACGTTTATCGGAATATGATCCCGATTTACTGGATCGTATGGGAGCCTGGCTGGTGGAAATGGGCTACCCCGAAATGAATCATGAGCAATTGACCGAACTTCGGGATCGTGGTTTAACAGCTACCTATGTGAATGAAATCCGGGAAGCCGGATTCAGCGACATTTCCCTAGATGATGCCGTTGAACTGAGGAGAGCTGGAGTAAGCGATGATTTGATCCAGGGATTGATTGATGTGGGATACACGAATTTAACTCCCGAGCAGGCTATTCTGATGGAGAATGAGGACGCCTCTGCCACCTTCGCCCGAATGATGAATGTGTTAGGTTATACGCTTTCCATTGAGGATCTGGCTGAAATGAGAAGGAACGGAGTTACCGCTTATTTCACCAGCAATATGTATGATCTGGGCTACACGAAAGAGGATTTGAGTAAAGAAAACCTGATTCGTATGCGCGATCTGGGGGTTAGTCACGAACTGGCTCAGGCGCTAATAGAACAGGAGGGGAGAAGGCTTACGGTTGAGGAGTTGATCCGATATAAGATTAGTAATCAGTAGTCGGTTGTCAGTAGTCAGTAGTCAGTAGTCAGTGTCAGTTGGCGGTGGTCAGTGGTCAGTGGTCAGTTGGCGGTGCGTTCTTTTTTTGTGGTTTGTGGTCGGTTTTGGTTTAGCGTATTTTTAGCGCTTTTCATAACGTCTACTATTTATCACAGACCATGCCCGAAATTGTCCTTCCCGAAGTAGAGCTGAACATTCATACCCCAAAAGCTCCGTCTACTGCCCGGGTTGTTGAAAACTATATTTGTACCGCATCCAGCAGCCCTAATATTGTTCGTCACATTACTTTTGATATTTCCGATACCGATATCGTGAATCGTATTCGTGCGGGGCAGTCTATTGGTATTTTACCTCCAGGTGTGAACGAGAAGGGAAAACCACACAAGCTACGGTTGTATTCGGTGTCTTCGCCAACAGCGGGAGAGAACGGAAATCCAAATCATGTATCCACTACCGTGAAGCGTGTGATGGAAGAATGGGAGGGTAAACTGTACACGGGGGTGGGTTCGAATTACCTGTGTGATTTACAGCCAGGCGACGAACTTGAGGTTGCCGGTCCCAGCGGTAAGCGGTTTTTATTACCCGAAAACAGTCACGATTTCAATTACGTGTTTTTTGCAACGGGCACAGGTATTGCCCCTTTCAGAGGGATGATCATCGAGCTGCTCGAACAGGGGTACACCGGTAATATCGCCCTTGTATTTGGATGTGCTTACCGGACGGATATTTTGTATTCCGATTTTTTAGCCGAGATGACGGACCGATACCCGAACTTTAGCGTGGTAAACTGTATTTCCAGGGAGAATCCGCTACCGGATGGTTCCAAAAAGTACGTTCAGGCTGCCATCATTCACGATCAGGAGGTGCTTTCACCTATCCTGAAGCAGGATAACACCCTGATCTACATTTGCGGGATGAAGGGCATGGAAGTCGGTATTTACCATAACCTGGCTAAACTGGGGTTCACCGATTACCTCGATATCCGTGGCGACTTCGCAGACCAGGATCCGAATGAATGGGATTGGAAGCTCATCAAAAAGCAGGCCAGACCCTCTGCCCGTACCTTTGAAGAGGTGTATTAGTCTAGCTGATCTTCCTGGGTTTTTCTTTGAGTTCCGTCACTCCTCCGGAGACGATAAAGCGCATATACTCGGTGGCATCAACGGTAATGGGTTCTACGACATCGCCCGGAACCAGGTATACATTACCGGAAAAGTTGTAGGAATGAGGGCAGTATACCGCCACTTGGGTTGATGAGTTGAGGAAGGGAATATCTTCCTGGGTGATGAATCCCATGCGTTTCACTCCTTCACCCCCGAATGGAATAAGTACCGGCTTGTTGAATTTCTTTTTCTCACCCACAAAGGCTTCCGTAAGGTCTTTCAGAGAAGTATAGACCAGGTTTAAAAAGGGGGTATGACTGAGAAGATTCTCAAAGGCATTAAAAATGGGTTTCAGAAAGGCCCTGCTGAACAGGTACCCGGTTACCGTGATAATAACCAAACCCGTTATGATACCCAGACCGGGTACCTGAAAATCGAGCCAGGTAAAGAACAGATTATTGAAGGTGGTGTTTAGCCAGTTCACCGATATCAGGGCTAAATAAATGGTGGCACCTACGGGAAAAACAATGAGCAAGCCCCTCAAAAAATAGTTAATCAGTAATTTCATGGCGGGTGATGGTTGGTTGAGTATAAAAATTAGATGTTTTCTATCTTACCTGACTAAAAAAGTTCTCACTCAATATCTCATTCTTTGAAAACGTCTAATCAAATCCGCCAGGAATTTCTCGATTTCTTTGCCGAGAAGAACCATGCTATTGTTGATAGTGCACCCGTTGTTCCACAGGACGACCCTACGTTGTTGTTCACCAATGCGGGAATGAACCAGTTTAAACCCATTTTTTTGGGGAAGGAATCGGCACTGGAACATAACGGAAAAAGCTGGCAGCGTGCAGCGGATACCCAGAAATGTATCCGGGTATCGGGTAAACATAACGATCTGGAAGAAGTGGGGCACGATACCTACCACCACACCCTGTTTGAAATGCTGGGGAACTGGTCGTTTGGTGATTATTTCAAGAAAGAGGCCATTTCCTGGGCATGGGAACTGCTTGTGGATCGCTGGGGATTGAATCCCGATCAATTGTATGCCACGGTTTTTGGAGGGGATGAGAACGACAACCTCCCAGCCGATGAGGAGGCGATCGCCCTTTGGAAAAGCGAGACCTCCATCCATCCTGATCATATTCTCAAATGCGGTAAGAAGGATAATTTCTGGGAAATGGGGGATACCGGTCCGTGCGGTCCCTGTTCTGAAGTGCATATTGATATTCGTTCTCCGGAAGAACGGGCCAAAACACCCGGGAAGGATCTGGTAAACCAGGATCACCCCCAGGTTATTGAAATCTGGAACCTGGTCTTCATCCAGTTTAACCGTCAGCCCGATGGCAGTCTGCATAAATTGCCGGCGCAGCATGTGGATACCGGAATGGGATTTGAAAGGGTGTGTGCTGTGCTACAAGGAAAGCAATCGAATTACGATTCGGACGTATTCCAGCCGTTGCTAACAGCTATTTCGGATAAGGCTGGTCTCACCTATGGCCTTAATGAGGAAACCGATATTGCCTCTCGCGTGATAGCCGATCATATACGGGCAGTGGCTTTTTCCATTGCTGATGGTGCTTCGCCGGGAAACGACGGTCGGGGGTATGTAATTCGTCGGATATTACGACGGGCCATCCGGTATGGATGGGATAAACTGGGCTTTAAGGAACCGTTTATGTACACCCTGATTCCGGTATTGGCCAAACAATTCCTGGAGGTGTTTCCCGAGATTGTTGCCCAGGGCGATTATATCGCAAATGTGGTTCAGGCGGAGGAAAAAAGCTTTTTAAGAACCCTGGGGCAGGGCATTTCCATTTTTGAGGAAATGATTCAAAAGAACAGCGTGCTTTCCGGAGAAGATGCCTTTAAACTGCACGATACCTACGGATTTCCCATCGATTTAACCCAGCTTATGGCGCGCGAACGCGGTGTGGAGGTGGATGAAGCCGGGTTTGCGGAACGGATGCAGGAACAGAAAGAGCGGGCCCGTGCTGCCGGTAAATTCAAAATAGATGCGAGCGATTCTAATGTGTGGCATGCAGTTGAAGTCGGCACTCCTGTGGCAGATTTCGGTTTTGAATTCATCGGATATGACGATTTTGAATGTGATGCCAGGATAGTCGGGTACCGAAAGGAGGGAGATCGTTTTGCTTTTACCTTAGACAAAACCCCGTTTTATGCGGAAAGCGGGGGGCAGGTAGCCGATACCGGTCTGCTTACTAATGGGGAGGAATACATTCATGTGGTGGATGTGCAAAAAAGCACCGGCCGTTCCTACGTACATTACACCGATGCCTTACCCGACGATCTTTCCGGAGTATGGACGGCTCGTATTGATTTAAATAGGCGCCTGGAAATTCAGAAACATCATTCGGCTACGCACCTGGTGCATGCCGCGCTCCGTAATGTGTTGGGTGAACATGTGGGGCAGAAAGGTTCACTTGTAAATGGGCAGCATCTGCGGTTTGATTTCTCTCACTTTGAAGCCATGACCACCGAACAGTTAGATGCGGTTGAAGCCGAAGTAAATGCAAAGATCCAGGAAAACATCCCCCTTTTCGAAGAACGGGATGTACCCATCGACGAAGCACGAACGAAAGGTGCGATGATGCTTTTTGGAGAAAAATATGGCGATTTTGTGCGTGTCATCACCTTTGATGAACAGTACTCGGTGGAATTGTGTGGCGGTACCCACGTGGGAGCTACCGGCGAAATCGGATATTTCCGCTTTTTAGGGGAAAGTTCTGTAGCAGCCGGCATACGTCGTATCGAAGCCGTGTGCGGGCGGGCAGCCGATTATCTACTTCGGGAAGAACGTAAGCTGATTCAGCATATCCGAAGCGCCGTAGGTCAAACCGATGATCCCGTATTCAGCATCAAAAAACTGATCGAAGACAAAAAAGGCATCGAGAAAGAGCTGGAAAAAATGCAGATGGCAAATTCGGGCGCAAAGCTGGATGCCATCCTGGGAACAGCCGACCGCGTAGAAGGCATGGATATTTATAGCGGGGAAATCCCCGGTGCCGATATGAATGTGCTTAAGCAATTGGGTTATGATGCCCTCCAAAAGGTATCTGACAATGCCGTAGTAGTGCTTGGTGCCCGGCAACCTAATGTTGGCAAGGTATTTTTGATGGTTGCGGTAACCGATGACCTGATTAAAGAACGAAACCTCAAAGCCGGTATGCTGGTTGGAAAACTGGGTCGTTTAGTTGGCGGAGGTGGAGGAGGTCAGCCCAACCTGGCAACGGCTGGCGGGAAAAATCCTGAAAAACTAACGGAAGCGCTCGAAAAAGTGAATGATATAATTTGTGAAGCCATTCAGTAGGCTGTATACCAACTGAACGCTTTGACAAAAAATTGAATATATTTGCACCCCTTAATTTAACGTCCTGTACAATAGATAGACTATGACCAAAATGAACTTAGAAGACGTTCGCTTTGCCCCCACCGGAATCGGGGAAGTTGAAGATGGCGCGGTACAAAAAGGGGTTGATCTACCCCCCGCCACAAAGAAAAAACATAAATCGCTAGGTCTTTCCGAAGATGACCTGAAGGCTGTGTATGAGCAAATGTTTCTTCAACGCCGTTTTGAAGAGCGTACCATGCAACAGTATCAAAAAGGAAAGTTTGGAGGATTTCTCCACCTTTATATCGGCCAGGAGGCGATTTCGACCGGAACCGTATTCGCCGTAAACGACGACGACGACATCATCACGGCTTATCGTGATCATGGCTGGGGGTTGGTTCGAGGCGTATCCGCAAAAGCAGGAATGGCTGAGCTGTTTGGTAAAGCAGCCGGCTGTTCAAAGGGTAAAGGCGGATCAATGCACTTTGCTAACGCGGAACAGCATTTCTGGGGTGGATACGGTATTGTGGGTGGCCACATTCCGATCGGCGCAGGACTTGCCTTTGCCAGTAAGTACAACCAGGAGGGACGCGTTTCCCTTTGTTTCCTCGGTGACGGTGCCGTTGATCAAGGCGCACTGCACGAAACCATGAACATGGCGCAGCTGTGGAAGCTGCCCGTTATCATCGTGGTGGAGAATAATGGTTACTCGATGGGTACCGCCGCAAAGCGACATACCGTAGCAGAAATTGTGGACCGCGCTAAAGGATATGGCATGAAAAGCGCGGTAATTAACGGAATGGATGTGTTTTCGGTGTACGAAAAGATGAAAGAAATTGCGGATGATGTCCGTGAGACGTCCGAACCCTGGTTTGTTGAAATACGAACCTATCGCTATCGCGGGCATTCCATGTCTGATCCTCAGCAATACCGTACCAAGGAAGAGCTGCAGGAATTCCAGAACACCGATCCTGTGGAACGACTGAAGGCGTATATCCTGAACGAAAAAATAGTATCCGAGGAAGAGTTAAACGAAATCAACGAACGGATTGACCAGGAAGTAGTGGAGGCTGTTGAGTTTGCCGATGCAGCTCCATATCCCGATCCTGAGGCGCTCTACGAAGATATGTTAATTGACGACGAGCCCTATTTCCACGTTTAACCCAATTCTAACAGTTTTTATTTAAACAGCATATGGCAGTTTTACAATTCAGAGAAGCAATTCTGGCCGCAATTGATGAAGAAATGGATCGCGATGAGAGCGTATTCATCATGGGCGAAGAAGTGGCCGAGTACAATGGTGCATACAAAGTCACCGAAGGTTTATTAGACAAATACGGTTTCCGGCGCGTCATCGACACCCCGATATCCGAACTCGGTTTTGCCGGGATCGGGGTAGGAGCCGCAATGGGAGGTCTTCGACCTATCGTTGAATTCATGACCTTTAACTTTGCCGTATTAGCGGCAGATCAGATCATTAATCACGCCTCTAAGGTACGGTACATGACAGGTGGACAAATTTCCTGTCCTATCGTGTTCCGTGGGCCCAACGCCTCAGCAGGACAGTTAGGGGCAACTCACTCCGTAGCGTTCGATTCCATGTACGCGCATTTCCCAGGGTTAAAGGTGATATATGTCTCAGAGCCCGGTGATGCCAAAGGATTGATGAAATCGGCTATCCGTGACGAAAACCCGGTTCTTTTCATGGAGTCGGAGCAAATGTACGGACTGAAAGGAGAAGTATCTGACGAAGAGGATTACATTATCCCGATCGGAAAAGGGAAGGTGAAGCGCGAAGGTACGGATGTGACCATCGTAGCTCACGGAAAGATGTATCACATCGCTGTACAGGCTGCTAATCAATTAGCCAAAGACGGGGTGGAATGCGAGATTATTGATCCACGTACCGTTAAGCCACTGGATCTTCCATTGATCATCGAATCCATCAAGAAAACAAAGCGCTGTGTGGTTGTGGATGAAGCCCATCCGTTTGCCGGTTTTGCCGCAGAAATAGGGTTTTTGATTCAGCGCGAAGCGTTTGATTATCTGGATGCTCCCGTACAACGGGTATGTCTACCGGATGTAAATGCCCCATTTGCAAAAAATCTCTTCGATATCTGGCTGCCAGATGCCAAGCAGGTTGTTGAGGCCGTGAACCAGGTAACTTATCGTAACTAACTCTAATCCCGAAGTATTCGAATTATGGCAGAAAAAATTGAAATGCCCAAACTGAGCGACACCATGGAGGAAGGTGTCATCGCCAAATGGAATGTACAGGAAGGCGATACCGTATCAGCTGGTGATATTATTGCGGAGGTAGAAACGGATAAAGCCACCATGGATGTGGAGGTTTTTGATGGCGGTACAATCCTTAAAATCATCCCCCAGGAGGGCGACGCGGTGCCTCTGGGTGGCTTAATTGCCATTATTGGGGAAGAAGGCGAAGATATTTCCGGTTTATTGGATGGTGCCGGTTCTGGTTCATCTGAACCTAAGGCAGAGGACGCTGCGGAAGCACCGGCTGAGGAAGCAAAAGCGGAAGAAGCTGCTGCTCCTGCGGTCGCGGAAGAACCGGTTGCTGAATCCGATGGACGTATAAAGGCTTCACCTCTGGCTAAAAAGATTGCCCAGGAAAATGGCATCAACCTGGCCGGTGTTCAAGGTTCAGGTCCGGAAGGCCGCATTGTGAAGAAAGACGTGGAGGGAGCTCCGGCAACACCGGCTTCAGCTCCTGCTGCTGAACAACCTGCGGCTCCTGCATTTACACCACGGGTATTTGAAAGCCTTGAAAGTAAAGAGATCAAAGTTTCCCAGATGCGAAAAGTGATTGCACGTCGCCTCTCGGAAAGCAAGTTTACCAGTCCGCATTTTTACGAGACGATTGATATTGACATGAAAGCGGCGATGGCCGCCCGGTCGGCCTTGAATGCGGCTAACCCCGATATCAAAATCAGTTTCAATGATATTGTGGTTAAAGCTGCTGCCATCGCATTAACGCGTCATCAGGCGATTAACAGCTCATGGCATGGGGATACCATTGCTCAGCACGGAGATGTGAATGTGGCATTCGCAGTAGCGATCGACGAGGGATTAATGACTCCGGTTATCAACCATGCCGACAAAAAAGGACTGGCTGAAATCTCTGCCGAGACCCGTGAGCTTGCCGGGTTATCCAGAGACCGAAAACTGCAACCCGAGCAAATGGAAGGCAGTACCTTCACCATAAGTAACCTCGGTATGTTCGGTATCGAAGAGTTTACAGCGATCATCAACCCACCAAATGCATGTATTATGGCGGTAGGTGCCATTCGTGATGTACCAGTGGTTGAGGATGGAGCGGTAGTGCCTGGTAAACGTATGAAAGTAACCCTTTCCAGCGATCACCGGGTAGTAGACGGAGCTAAAGCTGCGGCTTTCCTCCAGACCTTCCGAAGCCTGATGCAGAATCCGTTGGAGATGCTGCTGTAGGACACATCCTGCTTTTTAAACCCAACCTTTCGGTTGACAGCGCCCTTTCCCGGAGACGGGGGAGGGTTTTTTGTACCTCAGCTAAGGAGGTAGGGCGTATAGCGATTCCCTTTGACTGGCGCTTGCGCTAGATTTAGAAGCGATGACTAAAGATCCTGATCCGTCAGCTGACGGACAGGGATGACAGCCAGTTTTGCGATACGGCTATACGAAACGGAACAAAATTTAAACATCGATATAAAGTTATGTGGTTATTATTACCTGTCCATAATCAAAAAGTGAAAAGGTGAAGGGTTTACTACGTATTCTTTGCGTGTTGATGATTATACCTGGCCATGCAGCAGGTCAGGAACTGTTTCAGCTGGCGGGAAATGGAATCACGATAATGTGTGATGAAGCCAGTCCCGGTAGTACCGGAGAAGTTAACGGGGTTGTTTACACCGCAATAGATTATGATATGCTCATAGACCGTTTACGTAGTGAAGGCGATCTTACCACCGTCTGTACCAGCCTGATCACGTATATGGATGCCGTTTTTTTTAATAAGCCCCTGTTTAATCAGAATATTGAATCGTGGGATATGAGTAACGTGACAAGTACGCATTCCATGTTTAACCGGGCCGCAAGCTTTAACCAGGATATAAGTATATGGGACGTGAGTTCGGTAACGGACATGAGTGGTATGTTCAAAGAAGCGGAACGGTTTAATCAGGATATTGGGAGTTGGGAAGTGACATCAGTAACCGACATGAGCGAAATGTTTGATGGAGCTGTGAGCTTTAACCAGAATATCGGTAATTGGGAAATGCGTTCAGTTGTTAACGTGAGTGGGATGTTCAGAGGGGTTGTACAGTTTAATCAGCCTATTGGCGGTTGGGAGCTAACCTCAGTAACGGATATGAGTTCGATGTTTGAGCAGGCAACGCGTTTTAACCAGGACATCGGGGGTTGGTCTGTAGGTTCCGTGAAGGATATGAGACTTATGTTCTGGCAGGCATCAGCTTTTAATCAAAATATTAGTGACTGGGATGTAGACTCTGTAACTACGATGAGGGCCATGTTTTCGGAGGCGGAATCGTTCAACAGCCCACTGGATACGTGGAATGTGGGTTCCGTTACCGATATGGAAAGGATGTTTTCCGATGCTGAATCATACAATCAGGATATGAGTAATTGGAACGTATCTTCCGTGACGACAACGAGAGGTATGTTTTTAGGTGCGGCTTCCTTTAACGGAGATATAGGAAACTGGCAGCTAAGCTCGTTGAAGGATATGGCGGCTATGTTTGCGAATGCCCCATTATTTAATCAGGATATCAGTCGATGGAATGTGGGTTCGGTAACAAATATGCATGCGCTTTTTGCCCGTGCAGCATCGTTTAACCAGGATATAAGTGCTTGGGATGTTGGCTCGGTTACCGATATGACGTTTATGTTTAACTCAGCGGGTTCTTTTGACCAGGATTTATCCCGTTGGTGTGTGACCAACATAAGAAGAGAGCCAACGGAATTTGCGTTGTCCAGCCCTCTCCAGGAATCCGGTAAACCCATATGGGGAACATGCCCGGGCGTCACTTCTGTTGAGGAAGAGCAACAGCACTTACCTTCTGTGTTTGCATTAGCTCAGAATTATCCAAACCCCTTTAATCCCACTACCATAATACCTTTTGATTTACCCGAATCGGCTACTGTGGCGTTAGTGATATATAACATGCTTGGGCAGCACGTAGCAGAGTTTCCCGATGCGCGATATTCGGCGGGTAGTCACGAAGTAACGTTCGAAGCTTCCGGGCTTCCTACCGGGGTTTACATGGCCGTGCTCTCTGCTACATTCAATAGTGGCCTGCTTGCTCGTCAATCCATCAGGATGACGTTGATGAGGTAGATTAGACTTCCTTATATCTGGTTACTTTTTGTTTTTGCTGTCATCCTCCCTAAGGGAGGCAGGCCTGAGAGAGTCCGCGATGTGGCGGACGAATCGAAGCCTGCCTGCCGGTAGGCAGGGATATCAAGAAGGGAACTACTCGCTGATGAGCCATTTGATACTCTTCTCCGTCCCTTGACTGGCGCGAGCGTCCGCTTGTGCCAGTTTTATCACTAACTATTCATGATTTGAGAAAGCACAAGCGGACGCTTGCGCTAGATTTAGGAGCGATGACTAAAGATCCTGATCCGTCAGCTGACGGACAGGATGACAAGGTTGGGATGTTATTTGGAAGAGGATACGTCCCTATGGTAAGAACCGTAGTCCCCTCGTCACGTAGCAGAGCTACGTGACGAGAGGAAATGAAATATTACCAGCTAGTTCAGTATTTGATATCTTTCGATTCATCCGCCAGCCGGCGGATTCACTCAAGATGACAGCTTTTATAGAATTTCCAGTTTTGGTAGCATACCTCAGTAGGGGCGTACGGCGCTATGTGGTTTGGTGCCCTCTTTGTGGCAGAATTACTCGTAACTCAGCAGGAAGCTGATTTCAGACAGGTTAAGTCCGCGATTGGTGATTTCATTGTAGCGGGACAGGGTTTCGCCCCAATTGGTGACCGATTCGGTCAACACACCGTAGGATCCTTCTTCAAACTGCTGAACGCTAACCTTCACGCGGGTTTGGCGGGTAATGGTTTCTGCCAGTTCATTGGCTTCAGATCGTGTTGGTACCAAGGCAACGAGAACTCGGGACGTAAACCGGTAGGTTGTGATGCTGGTATCGTCGTACCTGAGAAAGACATTACTGGAAACCCGCTGGTTACGTGCATATTGCAAACGCTCGAGTGCTGTACTCCGGGAGCGGTAGGTCTCCGATAACACGCTGTACGCCTGGGTAGACTGTTCACTGATCTGCGCGTTTATTCCGTATGACGTTTTCAGGTCCTCAACAAACCGTTGGGCATTCGCTCTGTTTCTGAAAAATCCCAGTTGAATGCGATATTGTATAGGGGCTGGTGTAAATGAACGGCTGCTATTCCCGCAATTGGATAGTACCTCAGCCAACGAGCCTGGGATAACTTCGGATACATTTTGCTGAGCGGTAAGAGCCTGGCTTACGGTTGGCCATGCTGTAGTGCGTACAGAAAAGAACCGGTTGTTATAGGTAATCTCCATATCGTACCCGGTTTGCTGGCTGGCGTTATCAGCCGCATCCATACTGCTTTGCAAGGCTTCGTAGTTTCCTATTTGTATGTAGTACGAACAGGATGAGCGTGAAAAAGCTGAGGAGCTTTTTACCGGTTTTTCGGGAACATCAGATTTCTGTTCCGGAGTATCGGGTTCGGATGTTGGTGCAGAAGGAGATTGCGGTGTATCAGCACCAACTTCTGCAGCTGGAGGTTCGGTTGGTGCTACTTGCGTTGATTCGTTTTCAGAAGGTACGGTAGCATAAAAAGCAGAATCAGGATTAGGTCCCACCGATTCCGTAGTTACGGTTTCATTTAACGGAGCTTGCAGTGTTTCTTCGCCAGTAGTTGGAGGCTCAGAATTTGATTCTTCGGCTACAGCGTTAAGCTGCTCAGCTAATGCCGAAGAAGGAGGGGGTACTTCCTCTACCAATGAATCGGGTTGAGGAGTGGTATAATATAACCGTACATCAACCCTTCGGTTTTGAGTACGGTTATCTTGTATAGGAGATCCTTCATCGGTACGATTGGGTACGAGGGGGCGGGAGTCGGCATAACCGGATGCTTTAAGCCGTTCCTTGGAGAACCCGGCATCTAAAAAGTTTTTAACCACATTGGAAGCTCTTGCTGTGGATAGCTCCCAATTGGAAGGGTACGAAGCTGAAGAGATGGGAGCATCGTCGGTGTGGCCTTCAATGTCGATCAGGAAATCGTTATAGCGCACTTGTCTCAGAGCATCCGACACCCGCTCCAATAATGCTTCTGAATCGCCGGAAAGATCCGTACTGCCTGAGTTATACAACACATCGCTGCTAAACCGAAGACGTAAATCATTTAAATCACGTACGATCTGTACCTGGCCCGATGCAATATCTTCATAAAGCAATGCTTCCAGTTCGGTTTGAATATTGCCAATGGGAGTGGTAATGAACTCAGCTTGTTCGGTTGAGGGGTTAAACAGACGGGATACCGAGTATACATCTTCCTTTTTCAGGGTAGAATAAGAAAGCAGGATGATCAGAAAAGCCAGCAGGATGGTGATGATATCCAGGTAGCTTACCTGCCAGCTGTCGTCATCTTCAGGCTCTATTTCCTGCCCCGGAAACAGGGAACGTTGCTTGCTATGTAGAGGATCAAAACTCAACCTGAAATAAAGAGGGGTTAAATTTTCATGCGATTACGGTGCATATGGGCCTGCAGTTTATCGTAAATCTGAAGAGCTGTTTTATTTTCCTGGATGAGGATGACCCCCTCCAGAATCAGCTTTTCGCGGAAGTACTGCATAGCTGCAACGTTATTCATTTTCTTTGCCATTGGTGTAAACAGGAAGTTTCCTATCATAATACCATACAGCGTGGTCATCAGGGCTGTACCAAGGCCTGTAAGCAGCGATTCGACTTCATTGAAGCCGGTCAGGATTACAATCAAACCAAACAAAGTGCCCAGCATCCCAAAAACAGGAGAGGTTTTACCCATACTGGTAATGATTTGATTGATTTGCACCTGGCGGGAATAATTTTCTGAAATATTGATTTCACCCAGATCTCTCAGTTCTTCGGAGGTGTAGTTGGTATCCAGAACGGAAAACAAGTAGCCCTCAAATTGATTCTGGTATTGGTCGGATAACATGGATATAGCACCTAAACGGTCGTCACGTATCTGCTTGTGCCAGTCCAGAACCCGCTCAATGTCACCTTCCAGCACGTCTTCTGTAATATTACTGTGTGCAAACAGATTGAGGCTGTCTTTGATGGCCTGAAGCACCTTTCTGAACGGGTAGCTGATGAATACGGAAGCCAGAATACCTCCAAACACGATAGCAAGACTGGGAAGGCTGAGAAAATCATAGGCTTCCGGAACCAGGCTGTAATCGGTGTACCCTACAACGAGCAAAATCCCCCACACCAGGATAACCAGGGAGATAAGAAAGCAAAGGATGTTGAGAATGGACGTGCGCATGTAGAGTCGTATATAAGGTACTAGAA
>JBCBST010000042.1:0-23267 GCA_039819115.1 Bacteroidota bacterium | reverse complement strand
CCGGCACCGGGCAGGTGTCAGTCCCTATACATCGCCTTACGGCTTAGCAGAGACATGTGTTTTTGGTAAACAGTCGCTTGGACCTTTTCACTGCGCCCATCTTGCGATGGGGATCCTTCTCCCGAAGTTACGGATCGAATTTGCCTAGTTCCTTAGCCATGAATCACTCGAGCACCTGAGGATACTCTCCTCACCCACCTGTGTCGGTTTGGGGTACGAGCACACCTAACAAACTACGACGCTTTTCTTGGCAGCATGATTACCTCCACTATCCCTTCATCGTGAGAATCCGGGTACTGTCGGGGTTCAGCCGTATACGGGGCGGATTTGCCTGCCCCGAAGCCTACGCCCTTTAACGCCCATTCGTCGGGGCGCGGGAGTGTCACTTCTGCGTCACGCCTTAGCCTGGCGTCAGGTATGGTAGCGGAATATTTAACCGCTTTGCCATCGGCTTCGCCCTTCGGCTACACCTTAGGTCTCGACTAACCCTGATCCGATGAGCGTTGATCAGGAACCCTTGGGTTTACGGTGGAAGGGATTTTCACCCTTCTTCTCGTTACTCATGCCTACAGTTTCGCTTCTAGTCGCTCCAAGGCCCCTCACAGGTACCCCTTCAACGCCACTAGAATGCTCCCCTACCGATCTTGCGATCCCACAGCTTCGGCACCGGACTTATGCCCGCTTATTATCGACGCCGAGTCGCTTGACTAGTGAGCTATTACGCACTCTTTAAAGGAATGGCTGCTTCTAAGCCAACCTCCTAGTTGTCTGAGCAACTCAACTTTCTTTGATCAACTTAGCCCGGATTTGGGGGCCTTAGCTGGTGGTCTGGGTTGTTCCCCTCTCGCCGCAGGACGTTATCACCCCGCGACTGACTGCCTGGTGGCTCTGGACCGGCATTCGGAGTTTGTCTAGGTTTGGTACCCGGTGAAGGGCCCTAGCCTAATCAGTGCTCTACCTCCGGCCAGACAAAACCAGACGCTATACCTAAATATATTTCGGGGAGTACGAGCTATTTCCAAGTTTGATTGGCCTTTCACCCCTATCCACAGCTCATCCCAAGACTTTTCAACGTCAACGGGTTCGGGCCTCCACGGCGTCTTACCGCCGCTTCACCCTGGCCATGGATAGATCACTTGGTTTCGCGTCTACCCCGCTGTACTCAACGCCCTGTTCAGACTCGCTTTCGCTGCGGCTCCACCCCTAAGGGGCTTAACCTCGCACAACAGGAGTAACTCGTAGGCTCATTATACAAAAGGCACGCCGTCACCCGCCATAGGCGGACTCCGACCGCTTGTAAGCACACGGTTTCAGGTACTATTTCACTCGCCGTCTCGGCGTTCTTTTCACCTTTCCCTCACGGTACTGGTTCACTATCGGTCATGCAGATGTATTTAGCCTTAGCGGATGGTGCCGCCAGATTCACGCAGGATTTCTCCGGTCCCGCGCTACTCAGGATACCCGTCTGCCCTTTACCTTACGCCTACAGGTCTTTCACCTTCTGTGGAGTGGCTTTCCAGGCCACTTCGACTTCAGCTCAGGGTCATTATACAGGTCCTACAACCCCGGACTCCGTAGAGCCCGGTTTGGGCTGTTCCGCGTTCGCTCGCCACTACTTGCGGAATCACTATTGTTTTCTCTTCCTCCGGGTACTTAGATGTTTCAGTTCCCCGGGTATGCCTCCCGCCTAAACGGGCTCTATTGGGTTGCCCCATTCGGAAATCCACGGATCACAGCTCTTGTGCAGCTCCCCGCAGCTTATCGCAGCTTTACACGTCCTTCATCGCCTCTGCATGCCAAGGCATCCACCGTGTGCCCTTACTTACTTCACCTATAGAACGTGCACGCCACCTCTGCCCCGAAAGACAGAACGCAGGCGCCGCTCTACAAGCTGGCTCTATTGTGGGGTGAGTGCGCGGACGAGCGCCCTCACCTACCTTTGGCTGAAGCGCACCTTTGTTGCCTCCGGTGCACTTCATTGTAAAACCGGATTCGGTTGAATCCAGCTCTACGCTTTACTCATTGCTTCACTATGTCAAAGAACATGGCCAGGCCCATCCGGTTACACCAGATGCCCTGCGTTCTACCGGGTTACCCCGGAATATTCTGCGGCAAGCACCGGGACCAGGGTCCACTCACTACTTACCTATTCAACGATGTCAAATTTCTTCCTCGAACGTCACCTTACCCCCACCGGCCACTTCAACCTCAAAAAAACGTGGAGCTACGGGGATTCGAACCCCGGACCCCCTGCTTGCAAAGCAGGTGCTCTAGCCAGCTGAGCTATAGCCCCTTGTGGGCTTGGCAGGACTTGAACCTGCGACCTCACGCTTATCAGGCGTGCGCTCTGACCACCTGAGCTACAAGCCCAAACCGTGTGGGAAGGTGCGACAGTACCCAACAGATTGTTTGCACAAGACCAGTTTACGTAGCGTTACAAGCTCTCCTTAGAAAGGAGGTGATCCAGCCGCACCTTCCGGTACGGCTACCTTGTTACGACTTAGCGCCAGTTACCAGGCTTACCCTAGGCAGCTGCCTCCCGAAGGTTAGCACGCCGACATTAGGTACTCCTGACTTCCATCGCTTGACGGGCGGTGTGTACAAGGCCCGGGAACGTATTCACCGCGTCGTTGCTGATACGCGATTACTAGCGATTCCAACTTCATGGAGTCGAGTTGCAGACTCCAATCCGAACTGAGAATGGCTTTATGGATTTGCGCCCCCTCGCGGGGTGGCCACCCATTGTACCATCCATTGTAGCACGTGTGCAGCCCTGGACGTAAGGGCCATGATGACTTGACGTCGTCCCCACCTTCCTCACTACTTGCGTAGGCAGTCTGGCTAGAGTCCCCACCATTATGTGCTGGTAACTAACCACAGGGGTTGCGCTCGTTGCGGGACTTAACCCAACACCTCACGGCACGAGCTGACGACAGCCATGCAGCACCTTCCACAGCGCCCCGAAGGGACCCTCCTTTTCGGGAGGTAGCACCGTGGATTTAGCCCAGGTAAGGTTCCTCGCGTTGCATCGAATTAAGCCACATGCTCCACCGCTTGTGCGGGCCCCCGTCAATTCCTTTGAGTTTCATCGTTGCCGACGTACTCCCCAGGTGGCATACTTAATGCGTTAACTGCAGCACTGGCTCCGAAAAGCCAACACCTAGTATGCATCGTTTACGGCGTGGACTACCAGGGTATCTAATCCTGTTCGCTCCCCACGCTTTCGTGCCTCAGCGTCAGTTGCAGACCAGCAGGCCGCCTTCGCCACTGATGTTCTTCGTAATATCTATGCATTTCACCGCTACACTACGAATTCCACCTGCCTCTTCTGCACTCAAGACATCCAGTATCCAAGGCCATTTTACCGTTAAGCGGCAAGATTTCACCCCAGACTTAAATGCCCGCCTACGCACCCTTTACACCCAATGATTCCGGACAACGCTTGCACCCTCCGTATTACCGCGGCTGCTGGCACGGAGTTAGCCGGTGCTTATTCATCAGGTACCGTCAAAAAAGGTCGAAACCCTCCCTTTCTTCCCTGACAAAAGCCGTTTACAATCCATAGGACCGTCTTCCGGCACGCGGCGTGGCTGCGTCAGGCTTTCGCCCATTGCGCAATATTCCTCACTGCTGCCTCCCGTAGGAGTCTGGGCCGTGTCTCAGTCCCAGTGTGGGGGATCATCCTCTCAGACCCCCTAGCTATCATCGCCTTGGTGCGCCGTTACCGCACCAACTAGCTAATAGCACGCAGACCCATCTTTAGCCGGCCTAAACCTTTAACAACTATGGCCATGTGGCCCCGCTGCATCATGCGGTATTAGCCCCACTTTCGCAGGGTTATCCCCCAGCTAAAGGCAGGTTGTCTACGCGTTACTCACCCGTCCGCCAGTCTCCAGTAATTGCAAGCAATTACCTTCTCCTTCGACTTGCATGTGTTAAGCCCGCCGCCAGCGTTCGTCCTGAGCCAGGATCAAACTCTCCATTGTAAATATTTACTATATACTCTGTGAGCCAACCCTACGCTCGTATAACCAAAAAGAATTACACGTTCTAGCTCGCACAAACAATCTGTTTTGTACTGTCTCAATATGTCCAAAGAACTTTTCACTGCCTCAAAACCGTCATTTCGTTTTTGTGACAGATTTATAATATACGACTGATCAATTCATAAAGGCAAGAAAATATTTAAGAATTGACCAAAAAAAGAGCCAGCCCGTTCAGGCCAGCTCAAATATTCATGAAGCCCGTTGACTTACTTATCTGAAGGCTTCTCCTCTTCGTCTTCTTCCGAAGTGATAGTCTCTTCCGCCGTTGCTTCAGCTTGAGTTTCAGTTATCGACTCTTCTGCAACTTCTGTTTCATCAACAACCGCTGCCTCAGTCGTTACTTCTTCAATTACCTCTGCAGTTTCCGTAGTTTCTTCAACTGGTGCTTCTGTAGCAGCAGCCTCCGCTTTAGGGGTTGCTTTCTTGGAACGACGGCTTCGTTTTTTCTTAGCTGTTTTGCCTTCAGGCTTAATGTCGTTAAAGTCAACCAATTCAATGATAGCCAACTCAGCACCATCACCTTGGCGGAATCCCGCTTTGATTACACGGGTATACCCTCCCGGACGACCGTCTGCTGAAGGACCAACCTCAGCGAATATCTGCTTAACGGCTTCTTTATCCTGCAGAGCAGCAAAAACGATTCGGCGATTGTGATTCGTATCCGACTTTGCACGGGTAATTAAAGGCTCAACAAATCTTCTGAGCTCTTTTGCTTTTTCAACAGTAGTTGTAATACGATGTTCTAAAATCAAAGCTTTAGCCAGGGCACGAAACGTAGCTCTGCGATGAGCGGCTGTTCGGTTAAGCTTTCTGCCTTTTACTTGGTGGCGCATGTCAATACTCCTTAATCAAGATACTTCGAGACATCCATCCCGAATTGTAAGTTTTTCTCCTCAATCACTTCCTGAAGCTCGGTGAGGGATTTCTTTCCGAAGTTTCTGAACTTCAGTAAATCCTGCTCCTCACGTGCAACTAACTCACCAATACTGTTGATGTTTGCAGATTTAAGGCAGTTATAAGCGCGAACACTGAGGTTAAGATCTTCGATGCTGGTCCGGAGGAGATTTCCAATCCGTTGTTTTTCAGCATCAACTTCTTCTTCTTCCTGAGTGAATGGTTCGTCAATTTTTTCGGTGATGAACTTTTCAATATGCTCTTTAAGGATTTTACCGGCAATGGTAAGTGCCTCTTTAGCATTTACAGATCCATCGGTCTCTACATCCATAACGAGCTTTTCGTAGTCAGTACGCTGACCTACACGAACATTCTCTACGTTATACTTAACCGATTTGATCGGAGTGAAAATGGCATCAATTGGAATCAGGTTAATGTCTTCATCTTCGAACGACATCTCCTCTGCAGGGATGTAACCACGACCGCGACCAACACGGAGTTCAATTTCCAGCTCTGCATCATCGGCCAGATTTGCAATAACCAGTTCAGTATTGAGTACATCGTACTCTGCAGTTGCACCATCAATATCCGCTGCGGTAAGTGTTCCTCCGCCTTTTTTGGTAAGATGGATTACACCTGAGCTTTGCTCAACCTGCTTGAAACGGACCTGCTTAAAATTCAGGATGATCTCGTATACATCTTCCTTAACCCCTTGAATACTGGAATACTCGTGATCCACTCCATTAATCTTAATGGCAGTAATCGCGATACCAGGTAGTGAAGAAAGCAAGACGCGACGGAACGAATTACCAATGGTAACGCCGTAACCTCTTTCTAGTGGTTGCAGAATAAATGTCCCGAAGCTGTTTGTATCTTCAGCAACATCCAATGAATCCGGCATCTGAATGCTATACGTACTCATAGTTTTGGGTTAAAACGAGTTAAAATTACTTAGAGTAGAGCTCGACGATGAGCTGTACGTTGATGTTTTCTGGGATTTCTTCAATAGTAGGCACATACAACATTTTTCCAGTTCTGGACTTGGTGTCTACCTCAACCCATTTATATTTATTACGGGATGCTCCACTTAATGCGTCTTCAACAACTTCTAAATCTCTTGATTTAGGACGCAGGGAAATCACATCTCCGGGCTTTACTTCAAATGATGGAATGTTAACAACCCGACCATTCACAACAACGTGCTTGTGAGTTACGATCTGACGGGCCTGACGCCGTGTTCTGGCAAACCCCATTCTGAAAATGGTGTTGTCCAGACGGCTTTCCAGAAACTGAAGCAGAAGCTCACCAGTTACGCCATCTTTAGCACTGGCAGCTTCATAAAGATTACGGAATTGCTTTTCGAGCAGACCGTAGGTGTATTTTGCTTTTTGCTTTTCTTCTAGCTGTATCGCGTATTCCGATTTACGGTTGAACCGTGAGCGCCCATGTTGTCCGGGACCATACGGTTTACGCTCCAGCGCTTTGCTTGCCCCGAAAATGGGCTCTTTGAAGCGTCTGGCTTTTTTTTGCTTTGGACCTCTGTATCTAGCCATATCTCAAAAATTAAACTCTTCTTCGTTTTGGTGGTCGGCATCCATTGTGTGGAATTGGCGTGCGGTCTTTAATAGAAGAAACTTCAAGTCCAACACTGGCCATCGCACGAACAGCGGCTTCACGACCTGATCCAGGACCTTTCACGAACACTTCAACCTTGCGAAGTCCCATTTCGTGAGCAGCGCGGGCAGCCGTTTCAGCACTAAGTTGAGCCGCGTACGGTGTATTCTTTCTGGATCCTTTAAATCCTTCTTTACCCGCCGAAGACCAGGAAAGCACATTTCCGTCGGCATCCGTAATGGTTACAATCACGTTGTTGAAGGTAGCCTTAACAAAAGCCATACCGTTCGGATCGGTAACCTGCTTTTTCTTTTTTCGTTTTGCTGCTGCGGCTGCAGCTGCTTTGTTTTGCTTCTTAGCCATGTTTGGGAATTAAAATTACTTCTTAGGAGCCTTCTTCTTACCAGCTACCGTACGTTTACGCCCCTTACGAGTGCGCGCATTAGTTTGTGTACGCTGCCCACGAACGGGTAGCCCCTTTCGGTGACGAAGACCGCGATAGCTGCCAATTTCAATCAGCCTGCGAATATTTCCGTTAACTTCACTTCTCAGCGCACCCTCAACTTTAATTTCTTCATCAAGAATACGACGTAGTTCACTTACCTGATCGTCTGTCCAGTCCTGGATCTTTGTATTGTGATCTATACCAATACGATCAAGCAGCTGAGCCGCTAACGTTGGGCCAATCCCAAATATGTAAGTAAGGCCAATTACGCCTCGTTTTTGTTTAGGTAAATCAACACCTGCAATACGTGCCATATAGAATCGATTTTAGCCCTGACGTTGCTTATGACGTGGGTTTTTTTTGTTAATTACGTACAGACGACCCTTGCGACGAACAATTTTATCGTCTGAGCTTCTTTTTTTAACTGAAGATCTTGTTTTCATACTATCGTTATTTATGTCGATATGTGATTCTTCCTTTTGATAAATCGTAGGGTGACATTTCAACTGAAACCCGATCGCCTGGCAAAATTTTTATGTAGTACATGCGCATTTTCCCCGATACGTGTGCTAAAATTTCGTGCCCGTTTTCTAAACGAACGCGAAATTGAGCATTCGGTAATGCTTCAAGAATTTCTCCATCTTGTTTAATTGGCTCTTGTTTAGCCATAATGCACTAGGTTGCTTTTGTTTTTTGACAGATCAGCAATATAATCAAAAGTACTGAGAATTTCAGCTTCTCCTTCACGAATAACGATATCGTGTTCGAAGTGAGCAGAAATACTATGGTCGGCTGTTACAACAGTCCAGCCGTCGCTTAAGGTTTTTACTTTCCAGTCGCCCATGGTTACCATAGGCTCCACCGCAAGAGTCATACCGGAACGAAGCCGGTCGCCTTTGCCCTTCCTTCCGTAGTTTGGTACCGAGGGATCTTCATGCAACGAACGCCCAAGGCCATGACCGACCAACGCACGAACGATACCATAACCCTGGTTTTCACAATGAGTCTGTATCGAATTCGATAAATCACCCATTCTATTACCATGTACGGCTTGTTCAATTCCTTTGTAAAGAGATTCCAAGGTTACGCGAACAAAGTCGAATACCTCATCTTCAACTTCACCAATCACAAAGGTGTAGGCATGGTCTCCGAAGAATCCATCTTTTTCTACACCACAATCGATAGAGACCACATCTCCATCCTGCAGAACCCGGTTCCCCGGGATACCATGAACAACCTCTTCATTCACTGAAATGCAGAGTGTTCCTGGAAATTCGTTTCCTTTAGGCCCGTATCCTTTAAAAGCAGGACGGGCATTTTGAGAAGCCACATACTCTTCCGCGATACGGTCCAACCGACCGGTTTCAACGCCGGGCTCCAAATGCTTCGATACAATCCCAAGAGTTCTTGAAACGATCTGCGCACTTTCACGCATCTTTTCAATTTCATTTTCGCTCTTGAGATAGATCATCAGGTTATGCTCTTCGGCGGCCTTTAATCTTTCCGGTTTTCATAAAGCCGTCATAGTGACGCATCATCAGGTGGCTTTCAATTTGTTGCAACGTGTCTAACGCCACACCAACGATAATGAGCAGACTGGTACCACCATAAAAGAGTGCGAAACCAGGCGTAACTCCCAATAATCCAGTAGCGACAGCCGGTAAAATTGCTACAAAAGAAAGAAATAAAGAACCAGGTAACGTAATCTTGGTCAGGATGTTATCAATAAATTCAACCGTGTTTTTACCAGGTCGTACACCAGGAATAAATCCACCTTGTCTCTTCATCGTATCTGCCATTTCACGAGGATTAATGGCAATGGCTGTGTAGAAAAAAGTGAAGAAGACACAGATAAAGAAGAATACAATCGAGTAAACCACACCGGTGAAATCAGCAGACCACGCGGTCAGGAACTGTACCGTTTCATTATCTGGGAAAAAAGAGCCAATAGTGCTGGGTATGAACATAATGGACTGTGCAAAAATGATAGGCATTACCCCAGCCGCATTCACTCTGATTGGTAAGTACTGAGTGGTACCACCGTATACCTTACGGCCGACAACGCGCTTAGCATATTGAACCGGTATTTTACGTGTTCCCTGGGTTAGTAATACCACGCCGGCAATAACAGCCACAAGAGCAGCAAGCTCGATGATAACAAGAATAGCATTCGTTTTCGTGGTTACTTCGTTATAGAACGAAGCGGGAAGTACCGCGATAATACCAATCATAATGATAAGGGAAATACCGTTACCAATTCCGCGCTCGGTAATCCTCTCGCCCAACCACATCACGAATACGGTACCTGCAGTGAGAACGATCACACAGGTAATGATAAATGTGAACCGACTTACAACGATCGCCTGTGGAGCAGTTGCCAGCAGGTTGATTGCAAATCCGATAGCCTGTACAGCCGTAATAGCTACCGTTCCGTATCGGGTCAACCGGGTAATCTTTCTGCGACCTTCTTCCCCTTCACGTTGAAGCTTCTGGAAGTAAGGAACAACAGCGCCCATCAACTGAATAATGATGGAAGCCGTGATGTAAGGCATGATACCCAGAGCAAACACACCTGCACGGGAGAATGCTCCCCCAACAAACAGGTTGAACAGCCCTAAGAGACTGGAGGCGTCACTGGAACCGGCTAATAATTGGCTGGCATCAACACCGGGAAGTGTGATGTAACTACCAATACGGTACACCATTAAGATACCAACCGTGTAGAGGATCCGGTTTTTCAGGTCCTCAATTTTGAAAATGTTGCGGAAATTTTCGATCAGGCTCATCGGGCAACTACAACCGTTAGTTATTGATTACTGTAAGCGTACCGCCTGCTTTTTCTACTTTTTCAATAGCAGATTTGCTGGCCGCGTGTGCTTCAAGTTCTACTTTAGCTTCAATATCGCCACGACCTAGAATCTTGATGAGGTCGTTTTTGTTGGCCAGGCCTGCAGAAATTAAATCAGCGACGGTAACGGTATTTTCCAGCTTACCGGCTTCAATATATTCAGCAATGGTCTGTACGTTAATAGGACGGTATTCTACCCGGTTAATATTCTTGAAACCGAATTTTGGAATACGGCGCTGTAATGGCATCTGACCACCTTCAAACCAGGCACGGCGCTTGTAGCCCGAACGTGATTTTGCTCCGTTCATTCCGCGACCCGATTCCTGTCCTTTACCGGAACCTTCACCGCGTCCCACGCGCTTACGGTTTTTCTGGTTAGGTACCGGAGCTTTTAAACTGCTTAAATCCATGATTAACCTTCAAAAACTTTATTTAATGAAACACCCCGGCGTTGGGCAACTTCGATAGGATCTGTAAGGTCCTTAAGTGCCTGGAATGCTGCTTTTACCATATTATGAGGGTTTGAAGAACCCTGAGACTTTGACAGGATGTTATGAACACCCGCAACGTCTAACAGGTTTTTAACGGCCCCACCGGCAATTACACCTGTACCTTCCGATGCAGGGCGAAGTAACACTTTACCAGCTCCTGCTTTGCCAACTACCGGATGGTAAATACTACCGCTTTTCGTTAGCGGTACACGAATCAGGTTCTTTTTGGCGTTCTCGAACCCTTTTTGAATCGCATCAGACACTTCATTGGCTTTACCAAGTCCGTGACCACATACACCGTTTCCATCTCCGACAACAACAATAGCGTTGAAGCTGAAACGACGACCACCCTTTACTACTTTAGCTACACGGTTAACGTGAACCAGTTTTTCTTCAAGATTTAGTCCTGAGGCAGGGATAGATTGTTTTCTTCTTACTTTTGGCATAATGGTATCCTAAAAATTAAGGCCTCCTTCACGGGCACCATCAGCAGCAGCTTTCACTACGCCATGATACTTGTACCCACTTCGGTCAAATACTGCTGTTGTAATTCCTTTATCCTGAGCTGCTTTGGCAAGCTCAAGTCCGGCTTCTTTTGCTTTTTCAACACCTGTTTCAGCCTTTGCAGATGCTAATGTAGCTCCGGCAGCGTCGTCTATAAGCTGTAAGTAAGTGAACTTATTACTTTTGTATACGTTAAGACGCGGGCGTTCTGCAGTACCCTGAACAGTAGCTCGTATCCTGCGTCTGATTTTATTTCTGCGAAGTTCTTTTTGCTTGCTGTTATTCATTTGTCAATCCTTATTTACCTGCCGACTTACCAGCTTTTCTTCTGATTTGTTCACCAAGGAACCGGATCCCTTTGCCTTTGTATGGCTCAGGTTTGCGGAATGATCGGATCTTTGCAGAAACCTGACCTACCAATTCTTTGTCAATTCCGGAAACAATCACACGGGGTTGCTTTCCAGACTTCGTATCTACTTCGATATTCACGCCTTCCGGAGGTACAAAAAAGATAGGGTGAGAAAAACCAAGATTTAACTCAAGGATTCCGCCATTCATTGCCGCACGGAAACCAACGCCGTGAATTTCCAGTGTTTTAGAAAAACCCTGGGATACTCCAAGAACCATGTTGTTAATCAGAGAGCGGTAAAGACCGTGCAGTGCACGATTTTCTTTATTCTCCGAAATACGGGTAACCAGAATCTCACCGTTATTACGTTCTATCGCAATATTCGGATGGATTTGTAAGCTATTGCTACCCTTATCGCCTTTAACAGTAATTACGTTGTCGGCATCGATGTTAACATCGACTTTATCGGGCAGTGGTACGGGTAATCTTCCAATTCGAGACATAATTCAACCACCTCTTAGTAAACGGTACACAAAATTTCGCCACCAACATTAAGTTTGCGGGCTTCTTTATCAGTCATTACTCCTTTCGAAGTAGACAAAATCACAATACCCAGTCCGTTCTGAGAACGGGGTACAGAATCACCACCTTCATACACCCGAAGTCCCGGTTTGGAAACACGGCTAAGGTCGCGAATTACAGGTAATCCGTATGAATCGTACTTAAGGAACATACGAATCATACCTTGTTTACCATCTTCAATATCAATGTATTTGCTAATGAATCCTTTATCGACAAGGATTTTAGCCATTGCACGCTTAAGCTTGGAAGCAGGAACATCTACTTTTCGGTGTCCCGCTGTTTGTGCGTTACGAATGCGTGTTAAAAAATCTGCAATCGGATCAGTCATTATTCTACCTCTATATTACCAGCTTGCTTTGCGTACACCGGGAATCCTGCCCTTGGAGGCAAGTTCACGGAATTTAATACGAGAAATACCGTAACGGCCAATATATCCACGACCACGACCGGTTACCGTACAACGGTTACGCACACGAGTGGGACTCGCATTACGTGGAAGTTTTTGAAGAGCTTCGTAGTCTCCTGCTTCTTTTAACGCACGGCGTTTTTCAGCGAAGCGCTCAACCGTTGCTTTTCTTTTCTCGTTACGTGCAATCCAAGATTTCTTAGCCATATTGCTTGTGTTAATTTCTTCTTTTGAATGGCATACCGAAATGTTTCAGCAGGCTGAGTGCTTCTTCATCGGTGTTTGCTGTAGTTACAAAAGTGATGTCCATACCGTGTGCTTTGCTCACTTTATCAACATCAATTTCCGGGAAAATGGTGTGTTCTTTGATACCAACAGTATAGTTACCTCGTCCATCAAAGCTCTTATCAGGGATTCCCTGAAAGTCGCGAGTACGGGGTAGTGCCAGGTTGATAAAACGATCCAGGAATTCGTACATAATGCGCGAACGTAAGGTCACCTTACATCCGATGGGCATTCCATCACGGAGTTTGAAGTTAGAAATAGATTTCTTTGCCTTGGTAGTAACCGGCATTTGCCCGGTAATAAGGGCCACGCTGTCAACTACATTATCAAGGGCCTTCTTGTCCTGAATAGCTTCGCCTACTCCAACGTTGATCACAATTTTGCTCAATTTTGGAATAGCCATCACATTGTCATAGCCAAACTCTTCTTTTAGTTTGGGTGCAATTTCTTCTTTGTAAATGGTGTTTAGTCTTGCTTCAGCCATTGTTCAGTTATTTGTCGATTTCTGCGCCGCCTTTTTTAGCGTAGCGAACCCATCGTTGTTTGCCATTTACTTCTACTTTCTTTCTTCCGATACGAGTAGGCTCGTTGCTGGAAGGATCCACAACCATCACATTAGAAATATGAATGGGTGCTTCACGGTGCAATCGTCCACCCTGGGTATTATCCTGTGTCGGTTTTTCGTGATGGGTTTTCATATTAACCCCTTCTACCAACACTCGTTCCTTCTCCGGGAATACGGCCAATACTCTTGACTGGTATCCCTTCTCACGTTGAGGTTGTCCTTTCGAGCTGGTAATAGCTTTGGTAAGGGCAACCGTATCGCCTTTCTTAACGTGTAGTTTCTTCTGAGTATTAAATCTGCGTGGCATGATTTCCTCGTTACAGTACTTCAGGTGCCAGAGATACGATACGCATAAAGCTCTTTTCGCGTAGCTCACGTGCTACCGGACCGAAAATACGTGTACCGACTGGTTCCTGGTCTTTGTTAATGATTACCGCCGCATTTTCGTCAAAACGGATATAGCTTCCGTCGCGTCGGCGAAATTCTTTTTTGGTGCGTACAATAACGGCTTTTACTACATCCCCTTTCTTAACATTTCCACCAGGGATAGCAGTTTTAACCGATGCTGAGATCAAATCTCCAACGCGGGCGTAACGGCGACGTGAATCTCCCAATACTTTGATGCACATCACTTTCTTAGCGCCGCTATTGTCTGCTACTTGTAATATGGTTTGCGTTTGGACCATGATCTTATCCTATCTACAATATGTTATTTTGCTCGTTCAACAATAGATACTAATCGCCATGACTTTCGCTTTGAAAGTGGACGGGTACTCATAATGCGTACTGTATCTCCGATACCTGCATCGTTATTTTCGTCGTGCGCCATGTATTTGGTCGTCTTCGTGATAAACTTTCCATAAATGGGGTGCTTCACCTGGCGGTCAACCGCGACGGTTATGCTTTTCTCCATTTTGTCGCTCACTACACGTCCGATACGCTCTCTGCGCTGTGCTCGTTGTTGCTGTTCCATAGTATCGTCCTTAGGCTTTTTCAGCAGTCTCTTTTTCGTTGATAACGGTCAGTAAGCGTGCAATTTCACGCTTATGACTTTTGATCCGGGCCGGGTTTTCCAACTGGCCGGTAACAGATTTTGAAAATCTCAGATCGCGAAGAATTCCACGCTCGTCCGTTAAACGGGCGTTTAATTCAGTAAGCGTCAAATCTCGTAATTCTTGGGCTTTCATACTTATCCTCCAATTATTCTTACACGTCGCGACGTTTCACGAACTTGGTTTTGATTGGAAGCTTGTAAGAAGCACGGGTAAGAGCTTCTTTAGCTCGTTCTTCGGATACACCAACTATTTCGAACATAATACGGCCCGGTTTTACAACGGCTACCCAATGATCAAGAGCACCTTTACCTTTTCCCATCCGGGTTTCGGCTGGTTTACTGGTCATGGGTCGATCCGGAAAAATTCGGATGAATGTCTGACCATCCCGTTGAAGGGCACGTGAAATAGCGATACGGCACGCCTCAATCTGACGAGAAGTAATAAACTTTGGTTCTAATGCTTTCAGACCAAAATCGCCAAAACTGAGAGTGTGGCCTCGCTGTGCGTTTCCTTTCAGTTTGTCGCGGTGTACACGACGTCTTTTAATTCTTTTTGGCTCTAGCATGGCTATTAGCTATTTGACTGAGTGTTTGCTCGGTTATTTCTTCTGTTTCTTCGTCTGCCACCACGGCGATCGTCCTTATTACGGCCTCCACCGCGCTGCTTGCGATTAGACTCTGCATCCTGTCGGGCTTGTGCTCCCGGTGTCAGATCTACATCACCAATAATCTCACCTTTGAAAATCCAAACGCTTACTCCGATAGAACCATAAATGGTGTTGGAAGTAGCGATCGAGTAATCGATGTCGGCACGAAGGGTATGAAGAGGAATTCTTCCTTCTTTATACTGCTCGGTACGGGCCATTTCAGCACCACCTAAACGACCAGAACATTTCACTTTAATACCTTTAGCACCCATTCGCATCGCAGAAGCAATGGCTGTTTTCATGGCACGACGGAAAGAAACACGTGCCTGTAACTGCTGGGCGATGTTCTGCGCAACCAAACTGGCGTCGAGCTCAGGTCGCTTGATTTCGCTAACATTAATCTGTACTTCTTTGTTGGTGATTTTCTTTAGCTCTTCACGAAGAAGCTCGATTTGTTCACCACCACGCCCAATGATAACACCAGGGCGAGAAGTACGAAGCGTTAGCAGAATACGCTTTGGTGTGCGTTCAATAATTACGTTAGACAGGCCACCGTTGCGGAGACGGGCTTGCAAATAATCGCGAAGCTTATTGTCTTCCATCAACAATTCAGGTTGTTTGTCTTCAGAGTACCAATTGGACTCCCAACCGCGTATAACGCCTAATCTAAAACCTACTGGATTTGTTTTTTGTCCCAAGGTGATGCTCGCTTTTAATTAACCATTTCTTCTTCACGTTTAGCCACAATAACCGTTATGTGGCAAGAACGCTTGTTGATACGATGTGCCCGACCCTGAGGTGCTGGCTGAATTCGCTTGAGGGTAACGCCCTCGTCAACGAATATTCGCTTGATGAACAAGTCTTCATCTTCGAATCGCTCATCCTGAAACTTATCTCTAAGGTTAGCAGCAGCCGACTTGATGACTTTGGCCACATCAACTGCAGAACCTTTTTTGGTGAACTCAAGGCGCTTAAGCGCTTTAGCTACGTTTTCGCCACGAACAGCATCAGCAACCAAACGAACTTTGCGTGGTGCTTTTCTCAAGTGGCGTTGAACTGCCCGTGCTTCTAGTACAATTGTATCTTCCATGTTCTACCTCTTACTTACCTTTTTTCTGAGGGTGACCGCGAAATGTTCGGGTTGGCGCAAATTCACCGAGCTTATGTCCGACCATATTTTCGGTTACAAAAACGGGGATGAATTGCTTGCCGTTATGAACAGCAAATGTCAATCCAATAAAATCTGGAGTAATCAAAGAAGAACGAGACCATGTTTTGATCACTTTCTTTTTTCCGCTTTCATTCATCGCGTCAATCTTACGCTGTAACTTATAATGAATAAAAGGCCCTTTTTTTAGTGAGCGTGGCATAAAAACTGTCGTTATTTCTTAGCGTTTCTTCTTCTGATGATGTACTTGCTGGAAAGCTTCTTCGGATCGCGAGTTTTCTTTCCTTTAGCCATCTGTCCCCAGGGCGAACGTGGATGTCCACCTGAAGACTTACCTTCACCACCACCCATGGGGTGATCTACCGGGTTCATTGCAACACCACGTGTTTGTGGACGACGACCTAACCAGCGACTACGCCCTGCTTTCGCGATTGTAGTGTTCATATGGTCAGGGTTACTGGTAGTCCCAACGGTTGCCAGACACCGGCCTAGTATCATGCGAACTTCACCAGATGGAAGTTTGATACTTACATATTTATCCTGCTTTCCTAACAACTGAGCAACGGTTCCTGCGCTACGGCAAAGGATGGCACCATTTCCAGGCTGCAGCTCAATGTTATGAATGAATGTACCCGGAGGCATTTTAGTCAGCGGAAGTGCATTACCTAAATCCGGAGCTACATTCTCACCAGAAATGATCGTATCGCCTACTTTTAGTCCGTTCGGAGCAATGATATAGCGTTTTTCACCATCAGCATATGCTACCAGAGCAATACGTGCTGTACGGTTGGGATCATATTCGATAGTCTGAACGTTAGCAGGTACATCAAATTTATTACGTTTAAAATCGATGATTCTGTACTTACGCTTGTGGCCTCCCCCTCTGTGTCGGGAAGTAATACGGCCTAAGCGGTTACGCCCACCTGATTTATCTAAACCAACCGTTAATTTCTTGTAGGGTATATCTGTGGTGATGTCATCGAATACGGGTGCGATTCGATGTCGGGTACCCGGGGTAGTTGGTTTTAACTTTCTTGTTGCCATGATCTGTTAAACCTCGCTAAAGAAATCAATTTCACCTTCTTTAACCGTAATAATGGCTTTTTTCCAGGTAGCGGTTCTACCTGCCTGGTATCCGCTACGAGTAAACCGGCCTTTTGGCTTAGATGGCATGATTAATGTGTTCACTTTTGCAACTTTCACACCTGGGTAAGCAGACTCAATGGCTTCCTTAATCGCAGGTTTTGTTGCTTTTTTATCCACTTCGAACGTGTATTTCCCTTCGTCTTGTAATCGACTTAGTTTTTCTGTGATGATAGGACGTACGAGTACACTCATCCTTCTACCTCCTCAGTAAGCTTAGGTTCGATGCTGTTCTCTAAAGGGGCCAGCGCGCTTTCCTGGATCAATAGCACGTCAGCATGAAGAGTCTGGTAACTATTCACTTTGTAGGACTCTACCACATCAACTTTTTGCAAGTTATTGGCCGACTTTACAACCACAGGGTCGTTTGTAGCGGTTAACAGGAGCACCTTTTTGTCGTTCAGCTCAAATGCTTTTACAATGTCAACGATTTGAGCAGTCTTAGGCATCTCAAATGTGAAATCTTCAACCAGGATAACGCCTTCTGTAGCGAACTTCGTAGAAAGAGCTGACTTACGGGCCAATTGGCGAACTTTCTTATTGATTTTGTATCCATAGTCGCGTGGCTTTGGACCAAAAACGGTTCCACCTTTTCTGAGAAGAGGGGATTTAATACTTCCCCGACGAGCATTACCTGTTCCTTTCTGACGGTACAACTTTTTTGTACTACCTGTAATCTCGCCGCGCTCTTTTGTTTTAGCGGTACCCTGACGACGGTTTGCCATATGAAGACGAACATCTTCGTACAACGCCGTTTCGTTAGGTGTGATAGCGAAGATTGAATCGCTTAGTTCAACTTCTTTACCTGCTTTAGAGCCGTCTGTTTTAAATAAATCTACTTTCATATCAGAACAAAGACGGTTTAGAATGAATCTCTACATATCCACCATTAGGACCCGGGATAGAACCCGTGATTAACACCAGGTTAGACTCAGAAATAACACGAGCCACACTCAGGTTTTTCACTTTTACGCGTTCATTACCATACTGACCGGCCATGCGCATGCCTTTGAAAACACGAGCCGGATCTGAAGCACCACCAATAGAACCAGGTGCTCTCAGGCGATTATGCTGTCCATGGGTCTCATCACCAACACCACTAAAGTTGTGGCGCTTGATAACACCGGAAAATCCACGACCTTTCGAGGTTCCCACAACGTCTACCAAATCACCAGCTGAGAACAAATCCTCTGCCTTTAGCTCATCACCGAGGTCAAGACCTTCAGGAGCGTAGTCCCGAACTTCCATTACCCTGGCTTTAGCACTGCTACCAGCTTTAGCGAAGTGGCCTTTCAGTGATTTGGATACATTTTTTTCTTTTTTATCAAATGCAGATAACTGAACAGCATTGTAGCCATCCGTTTCTTCTGTTTTGATTTGGGTAATAACATGTGGCTCTACTTCAATCACAGTAACCGGAATGTTTCTTCCAGCCGGATCGAAAACACTTGTCATACCTACTTTTTTTCCAATTAAAGCACTCATCGTGTACCTCTAATTCAATCGTTACACTTTAATTTCAACGTCAACCCCAGAGGGCAGCTCAAGTTTCATCAAGGCATCAACGGTTTGAGAACCGGTGCTCAAAATATCGATCAAACGCTTGTGTGCACGATATTCGAACTGCTCACGAGACTTCTTGTCTACGAAAACCGATTTGTTAACCGTGATAATGCTCTTTCTGGTCGGTAGCGGGATGGGACCCGAAACCACAGCGCCAGTAGACTTAACAGTCTGGATGATTTTTTCGGCTGATTTATCGATCAGATTGTGATCGTATGATTTCAGCTTAATTCTGATTTTCTGTTGTGTTGCCACGGATCAGAACCTCTTAATCTAAAATTTTAGTTACTACACCGGCGCCTACGGTACGTCCACCCTCACGGATGGCGAACCGCAGCCCTTCTTCCATGGCCACTGGCTGGATTAACTCCACACCCAGCTTCACATTGTCACCCGGCATCACCATTTCCACACCGCTTGGAAGCTCACAGGCTCCCGTCACATCGGTGGTTCGGAAATAGAACTGGGGACGGTATCCTTTGAAGAACGGGGTGTGTCTCCCCCCTTCATCCTTGCTCAGCACGTATACCTCGCAGTCGAACTTCTTGTGTGGGTTGATGGAACCCGGCTTACACAATACCATCCCACGCTGGATATCCTCTTTGGCTATCCCACGCAGCAGAATACCGGCATTGTCGCCTGCCTCGCCCTGATCCAGTAACCGGCGGAACATCTCGATCCCCGTTACCACACTCTTCATCGGCTCTTCCACAATACCCACAATCTCGATCTCGTCGTTCAGCTTGATCACTCCACGCTCAATACGACCTGTGGCTACGGTTCCACGACCTGTGATCGAGAATACATCCTCTACCGGCATCAAAAACGGCTTGTCCACATCACGCTCGGGAGTCGGAATGGTCTCATCCACCGCCTGGATCAGTTCCACCACTTTCTCCTCCCACTGAGCTTCGCCGTTAAGGGCACCCAGTGCCGATCCCTGAATCACCGGGATATCGTCTCCGTCAAACTCATACGAGGACAACAGCTCACGTACTTCCAGCTCAACCAGTTCCAGTAGTTCCTCATCGTCTACCAGGTCCACTTTGTTCATGAACACCACGATTTGAGGCACCCCTACCTGACGGGCCAGCAGGATGTGCTCGCGCGTTTGGGGCATCGGACCGTCCGTGGCCGCTACCACTAAGATCGCTCCGTCCATCTGAGCCGCTCCCGTTACCATGTTCTTCACATAATCGGCGTGACCCGGACAGTCTACGTGGGCGTAGTGGCGGGCATCGCTCTCATACTCCACGTGCGCGGTGGCTATGGTAATCCCACGCTCGCGCTCTTCCGGTGCATTATCTATCTGATCAAACGCCTGGGCTTCCCCACCATAGGTTTTGGCCATCACTGTCGTGATCGCTGCCGTTAAGGTCGTTTTACCGTGATCTACGTGACCAATCGTGCCCACATTAACGTGGGGCTTGGTTCGCTGAAAGGTCTCTTTTGCCATGTGTTTCTATTCTTTACGTTTTAGTTTCTTAAGCCTGACTTTCAATGATTTCCTGAGTCAACTTGTCAGGAACCTGGGTGTAGGAATTAAATTCCATGGAGTACACAGCCCGACCTTGTGTTAGCGAACGAAGGTCGGTGGAGTATCCAAACATTTCAGAAAGGGGAACATTCGATTTAACAACCGATCCGTCCGGGTTGGTATCCATACTTTGGATAATTCCCCGACGACTGTTCAGGTCACCAATTACATCTCCCATATACTCTTCGGGAGTGGTAACTTCTACTTTCATTACAGGCTCCAGAAGAACCGGCTTTGCTTTTTTAGCTGAATTTCTGAATCCAAGCTTAGCAGCGAGCTCAAAGCTCAGCTGATCGGAATCAACATCGTGATAAGAGCCGTCGAACAGACGAACCGCTACGTTCTCGACATTGTAATTAGCCTGAATACCGTTATTCAATGCTTCTTTAAATCCTTTTTCAACGGAAGGAATAAACTCGCGGGGGATGTTACCACCCACGACTTCGTTAATGAATGTGAATCCTTCATGCTCCGATACACGGTCCTTCTTGCCTTCGTAATTCTCGAAGTGAGAAAGCGGAGCAATTTCGAATTGGATATCGGCGAATTTACCGCGACCACCCGTCTGCTTCTTGTAGGTCTCACGATGAGTAACCGGTGCGGAAATCGTTTCACGATAGGATACCTGAGGAGCACCTACGTTAGCCTCTACTTTAAACTCACGTTTAAGGCGGTCAACAATAATTTCGAGGTGAAGCTCGCCCATACCGGCAATGGTAGTCTGCCCGGTTTCTTCGTCGGTGCTTACTTTGAATGTAGGATCTTCTTCAGCCAGCTTTTGAAGACCGGTTGATAATTTCTCGCTATCCGCTTTTGTTTTTGGTTCAACAGCCAGCTTTATAACCGGATCGGGGAATGAGATCTGCTCCAGAACAACCGGGCTATCAAGATCACAGAAGGTATCACCTGTGTAAACCTCTTTTACACCCACAACAGCCGCAATGTCTCCAGCCTGAACACGGTCAAGATCCTTTTTGTCATTGGCGTGCATTTCAAGCAGGCGACCTACACGTTCTTTCTTACCCGTGGAAGCATTCAGTATGTATGATCCTTTTTCAAGTGTACCTGAATACGCACGGAAGAACGTGAGCTTACCAACATAAGGGTCAGTCATAATTTTGAAAGCTAACCCTGAAAATGGCTCCGTAGTATCTGCACTACGCGATACTTCTTCTTCAGTATCAGGATTGATACCGGTAATGGCATCGATATCCAGCGGAGAGGGTAAATATGCAAGCACTTTGTCAAGCATGGTTTGCACCCCTTTATTCTTCAAAGCCGTTCCACACATTACAGGAGTAATGTCTTTAGCGATGGTGGCAAGTCGAATAGCGGATTCAATTTCTTCTTCGGTGATTTCCTCTTCCATGAGGTACTTTTCCATCAACGATTCGTCGTGATCTGCGATGGCTTCAAGCATTTTTACGCGGTACTCAGCAGCCTGATCCGCTAACTCTTCAGGAATTTCAATTTCTTCATATTTGGCACCAAGAGAAGCTTCATCCCAGATAATCCCCTTCATATTAATCAGGTCAACCACGCCGCGGAAGTTTTCTTCAGCACCGATTGGAATCTGGATAGGAATAGGATTAGCGTTAAGCTTCTTGTCTAGTTGTTCAACAACATTGAAGAAGTTGGCACCTGTACGATCCATTTTATTTACGAAGGCCATACATGGCACTTTATACTTGGTAGCCTGACGCCAAACAGTTTCTGACTGAGGCTGTACCCCACCAACCGAACACAATACAAATACCGCTCCATCGAGTACACGAAGGGAGCGCTCTACTTCAACCGTAAAATCAACGTGACCAGGAGTGTCAATAATATTGATTCGGTGATTATTCCAGATACAGTGCGTTGCAGCTGAGGTGATTGTAATGCCACGCTCCTGCTCTTGCTCCATCCAGTCCATGGTGGCAGCACCATCATGTACCTCACCAATACGGTGAGATCGACCTGTATAGAAAAGAATACGTTCAGTAACTGTAGTCTTACCCGCATCAATGTGAGCCATGATACCGATGTTACGCGTCTTCTTGATGCGCTCTACAGTTTTGGAATCCATTCCGGTTTTAACTTCTGACATGAGTTTGTGAATAGTGTTTTAGAATCTAAAGTGAGCGAAAGCTTTATTGGCTTCAGCCATACGATGAGTCTCATCCTTCTTGCGAACTGCTCCGCCTTCATTATTTGAGGCGTCGATAAGCTCGCGGGAAAGGCGAAGTGACATTGATTTATCATTCCGGTTACGTGCCGAACGAATTAACCAACGCATTCCCAATGCAGTACCACGCTCCTGGCGTACCTCTACAGGCACCTGGTAGGTAGCACCACCAACACGACGCGACCGAACTTCAACTACCGGAGTAGAGTTTTGAAGTGCCGAACGGAACACATCTATTCCAGTTTCACCAGTCTTTTCTTCTATAATTTCGAATGCCTGGTAAACAATTTTGCGAGCGGTATTCTTTTTACCGTCTCTCATCAGGTTATTCACAAAACGAGTGATCAACTTATCCTCAAAAATAGGATCGGGTTGAACGTCTCTTTTTTCTGGTTTTCTTCTACGCATGCTCGATTAATCTAAAAATTCTTTAATTGCCTTTTGGCCGCTTAGTACCATACAAGCTTCGGCTTTGAGTTCTACCCTCAACTCCGGCTGTGTCTAACGTTCCACGAATGATGTGATAGCGTACTCCAGGTAAATCTTTCACCCTTCCGCCACGAATCAATACAATACTGTGCTCTTGTAAGTTGTGCCCCTCACCAGGAATGTAAGCGGTAACTTCAATACCATTGGTCAATCGAACACGAGCAACTTTACGCAGAGCCGAGTTCGGCTTCTTTGGCGTTGTAGTATAAACCCGGGTACAAACTCCACGTTTCTGCGGACAACTCTGCATAGCAGGTGCAGTTGTTTTGCGTACCTTAGATTTTCTACCTTTTCTAATTAATTGTTGTATAGTTGGCATCTTTGATTGTTTGGTTATTGCCATCAAATCGAGAGCTTGCAAATATAGAATCTTTCGCCTTGTGTTTGCAAACTAATTCTTTTGAATTATTCCAAAGATTCATCAATTCGAACCCTGTATCAAAAAATCATCTTCGAATCCCGTTTTTGAA
>JBCBST010000041.1:0-24245 GCA_039819115.1 Bacteroidota bacterium | reverse complement strand
CCCTGGAAAAACCGTTATCAATCTTTTTAAAATGGGTGTTTAAAATCTTCCTATTGTGACCAGGTTGGTACAATGATCTCGATTCTTACTTGCAAAAAGACTCGATACAAATAATAAACAATGATATATAATCGGTATGCTTAACCTAAACATGCACTCACCCTTCCTGCTGATCATACTCACAACGCTGACATTCATGTATGGCTGTTCTTCAGAACCAGCCTACCTGGAATGGGAAGCAGAAGCTGAACAAATTGTGGCGTCTATCCCAGAGCCACAAATTCCGGACAGAACCATCAACCTAGTGGAGTATTCCGGGCAACAACCTGACGAAGAGGGTAGCTTTGACTTTCGGGAGCATATCCAACGTGCTATTGATGAGCTAGCAGAACAAGGTGGGGGTACCTTGTATTTTCCTCATACTCTACCAAAAGATGCATGGGTAAAGCAGATAGAAACCTATCGTATACGTGGCCCTATACGCCTAAGAAGTAATATTGAACTCAGTTTTGGTCCCAGTATCCGCCTCTACTTTGAATTTGATCCAAAATCATACATGGTTGATTCACATGGTAAAACCGGAACGTTAAGGCGGTATGAAGGAACTACCATCTTTTCGTTCTCTCCTCTTTTGTATGCCTTTAATGAAGAAAACATCCGGCTTCGGTTTGATGGTGGAATAGGCGCCATGCCTCTCATTGATGGAGACGGAATGCGCTGGCAGCGTTGGGCCGTGGAACAGGATGGCAAACGGGGTGAAAAAGGGTTAGAGGCTTCCTATAAAGCCGTCCGGGAAATCAACCACCAGGATATCCCACTGAAGGACCGCTACTTCACCGACATAGAGCAGGACGTATTCCGACCTGAACTGATCATGTTCTTCATGAGTAAAAACATCATGATTGATGGCGTACACCTGTTTAATTCTCCTTTTTGGATGGTTCATCCGGTCTTTTCTGAAAACATGATCTTCAGAAACATGATGTTTGATGGACAGGTTGTAAATAACGATGCCTTCGACCCCGAATCTTCACGAAACATCCTTATTGAAAACATTCAGTTTAATAATCACGATGATAATCTTGCCGTAAAAGCAGGGCGGGATGTTGAAGGAAGAAACGGTGTGAACATAGAAGGCAGCATCCTTGAAGGGATGGATCATTTTCGTATCAACGGGAATCGCCTGGGTGGTCCTACAGAACGAGTGGTACTACGAAACTCTACGTTTAAAGGGCATCATGCCATTGCTATAGGTAGCGAAATGTCGGGTGGGGCAAGCTACATCTACGCGTACGATAATCATTCTCCTATTGAGGTAGAGACTGCCCTGTATTTAAAAAGCAGCCGGCAGCGAGGTGGACGTATTGAACACGTTTACTTTTTTAATAATACGTTCAATTCAGTGAACGGCATTGTGGGGCTATTACCTAACTATGATGGGGATACAACCAGTCCGTATGTCCCTGAATTCAGGGATGTGTATGTAAGTAACGTAACCGCCCGGTATGGTAAGTACGGAGTGCGCATTCTGGGCTGGGCAGATCAACCCATAGAACGGGTTATGCTCAATAATGTAACGGTAGAAGAGGTATCTACTTCTGAACGGGAACTGATGATGTTCAATGCCCTGAATATTCAAATGCAGAATGTACGTCTTGGCAACACCGTCATTAAAAAACGGACCTTCAGTGTTACCGATTCAAGCTCTACTCCACCGGAGTTTATGTAACCGATTTCTTTTTACGCCTATAAACACCGGGGTTTTACAAAATACCCTCAATATTTCGTAAATTGCGCGTCTTTGAGCGCACAAACTAAATTCATCCCACATGAGCGAATTGTACAATACATCCCGCCAGGCATTCGATACGGGCCATGGAGAGGCCTACTTGCATAGCATTCCATCACTTAAAGCCTTTGGCTTCGACGTAGATAAGCTACCGTTCTCTATCAAGATTTTATTAGAGGCCGTTCTTCGCGAATACGACGATTATATTGTTACCGAAAACGATATCAAAACCCTCGCTGCATACAATGCTAAAAGTCCGCAGGGCGAAATTCCTTTTAAACCATCCCGTGTGGTGCTGCAGGATTTCACCGGAGTACCGGCTGTGGTAGATTTAGCAGCGCTGCGTTCGGCAATGGAACGCATGGGCGGTGATCCAAACGCGATTAACCCTCAGGTACCCGTCGACCTGGTTATTGATCATTCCGTTCAGGTAGACATGTTTGGACAAGATGCTGCGCTCATGTTCAATGTTGAGAAAGAAATGGAGCGCAACCGCGAGCGGTATGAGTTTTTGAAATGGGGTAAAGAAGCGTTTGATAACTTCCGGGTAGTGCCACCAGGACGTGGTATTGTGCACCAGGTGAACCTGGAATACCTGGCCCGGGGAGTGTTTACCCGAACAGAAGAGGATGGATCGGTTACCGCATACCCTGATACCCTCGTGGGAACAGACTCGCATACCACTATGATCAACGGCCTCGGAATTTTAGGATGGGGCGTGGGTGGAATTGAAGCGGAAGCGGCCATGCTTGGTCAACCCATTTACATGCTGGTACCTGAAGTGGTTGGTATGAAGTTAACCGGAAAGCTGAATGAAGGAGTTACAGCCACCGACTTAACACTTACTGTTACCCAAATGCTGCGTAAGCATGGTGTGGTTGGTAAGTTTGTGGAATTCTTTGGAAGCGGATTAAGTAACATGAGTCTTCCTGACCGGGCAACCATTGCTAACATGGCGCCTGAATATGGAGCTACCATGGGATTTTTCCCGATTGATAGTGAAGCGTTGCGATACATGACCCGAACCGGACGTCCGGACGAAACGGTTAAACTCGTAGAGGCTTACACGAAAGCTCAGGGATTATTCAGAACCGACCAGACTCCGGATCCTGAGTTTACTTCAACACTGGAACTGGATTTGAGCACCGTTCAAACCTCACTTGCTGGTCCGAAACGTCCGCAGGATCGCATTACGCTCACTAACATGAAGCAAACGTTCGAAGCTTCCCTGACCAGTGACGATCCTACCATGGGCTTCAACCTTGCAAAAGAAAAACTGACCAGCACCGGAGTGTATAAAAACGGGTCGGAAGTAGAAATGACCCATGGCGATGTGGTTATTGCCGCTATCACCAGTTGTACTAACACCTCTAATCCCAGCGTTATGCTCGGGGCCGGAATCGTTGCTAAAAAAGCGTACGAAAAAGGACTAAAGGTTCCTCCTTACGTTAAAACATCGCTTGCCCCTGGATCGCGGGTAGTAACCGAATATTTAAACGAAGCCGGTTTAACCGAATACCTTGATGCTCTGGGATTCAACCTGGTAGGCTATGGATGCACGACCTGTATCGGAAACTCGGGCCCACTTCCAGAACCGGTTGAAACGGCTATTAAGGAAGGAGATTTAATAGCAGCTGGAGTTCTTTCGGGTAACCGTAACTTTGAAGGACGTATTCACCCATGGGTGAAAGCAAACTTCCTGGCTTCGCCTCCACTTGTCGTTGCCTATGCATTGGCCGGTACGGTTGATATTGACCTGGCTACCGAGCCTTTAGGTAAAGACAAAGATGGTAATGATGTATTCCTGAAAGATGTATGGCCTACTACCGAAGAAATCGCGGCTGAGTTGGATAATGCTATCCGTCCCGACCTGTTCGAGGAGATGTATTCGGATATATTCGATTCTCCGGCATGGGATGAAATTCCGGTTTCCGGTGGCGACTTATTCGCCTGGAACGAAGCATCTACCTACATACAGGAGCCTCCGTTTTTCGTAGACATGGGAGCTGAACCTGCCCCCATTCAGTCAATCGAGGGTGCACGGGCATTAGTTAAAGTTGGAAATTCCATCACCACCGATCACATCTCTCCGGCTGGTAACATTAAAGAAGATGCCCCTGCTGGTATTTTCTTAAAAGAGAATGGCGTAGAACGGGCTGATTTTAATTCCTACGGCTCGCGAAGAGGCAATGACCGGATTATGACCCGTGGAACCTTTGCGAATGTGCGGTTCAAGAACCAACTGGCACCCGGCACTGAAGGTGGGTTCACCACGTATTTCCCCGATAATGAAGTAACCACCATTTACGAAGCTTCCCGAAAGTACATCGCTTCCGGCACGCCGCTTATTGGATTAGCTGGTAAAGAATACGGAACAGGTTCTTCGCGAGACTGGGCTGCCAAGGGTACAAATCTCCTGGGTGTTAAAGCCGTTATCGCAGAGTCCTATGAGCGTATCCACCGGTCTAACTTAGTGGGTATGGGTGTACTGCCTCTTCAGTTCAAAGACGGTGATTCTGCTGCATCGCTTGGCCTGAATGGATCTGAGCATTTCAGTATTCATGTGGACGACTCCTTAAAAGCCCGACAAGACGTTTCGGTAACCGCCAAAAAAGAGGACGGAACTGAAATTACATTCGACGTGCTTTGCCGAATCGATACCCCGGTGGAAGTGGATTATTACCGCAATGGCGGAATCCTGCACACCGTACTGCGGGACTATCTCAAAAAGAACACGAATTGATTCGTTGTTTCTGACTGCTTTCGAAGCCTCTTCCGGAAACGGTAGAGGCTTTTTTTATATGCTTTCTTTTCTCATCAGGGAGCAGAACCTGTAGCTGACGATAATACCAGGTGCTGAAACAAGTCTGCCTAATCAGTGTGCCATATTTTCGGCAACATGAATGGAATTCAGAATTTCATGCAACATGGCCTGTATCGTCGAGGTTACATAAAACCGGGCTTCCGGATACTCTTTCAGAAGTAGTTCCAGTTGGTCTACATTTTGTTGTAATTGATAGTCCATGGTTTCTCCGTTAAGGGTTTACCTGTTTGGAAAGTCAAGTGTCATGCCATCTACAGATATGCGTTTCTGAGCAGGAAAGAGGTCAGGCTCAGGAAATGATTTCTAAAAAAAAAGAAGATTTATCCGTTTATCGTTTCATGTACGATAAAACCCGCCTTAACCGATTTATGGATGATGCCCCAGATCGATGCTAATATCCAGGTCGTCGATGACCAATTGCTTGTGTAGAAGTCGTATTCCGGTGTTCTGTGGAGTTTTGCTGGAAAGATCCCCATTGTGGCCATAAATTTGGTCGTCTACTATGGGATGCCCCCAATCCTTGAGATGAAGCCGAATTTGATGGGTCCGGCCGGTAACTGGTGTACATTCAACCAGTGCATAACCATCCCAGTGTTGTAGCACAGTAAAGTGCGTAGTTGCATGTTTACCTTCTTTGGGATCGGAATAAGAACCAAATACAAAGCCCTCTGTCCGCCTGATATACGAGCTCACCGTGTGTTCACCCTCTTTGGGATTTCCTGAAACGACGGCCCAATAGGTTTTCTGAACAATATCATCCTGAAAAGACTGCATAGCCCGTTTGGCAAACGGTTTATGTTTAGCGAACAACACAATGCCTGAGGTTACAGAATCCAGCCGGTGAATGATTCTGAGATCCTCGTATCCCCATTCTTCCAGAATTCGGGTTATGGTATTCTTATTAAACCGTCCTCCGGGATGCATGGGCAGAGGTGCTGGTTTAAATATAGCCAGCCAGTCCGGAGTTTCGTCTAGTACTTCTACTTCATCCGGTACGGAGGGCTCAACTACGCGGGGATGATGATGAACCAACACATCGTGTAACTCTACTCTCGGATGAGGACTATTTCTTTGCCCTTCAATGTAAATCCAACCCTTCTCTAGCCGCTGTTCCCATTCCTTTTTCGATTTAAACGGAAATCGGGCATGGAATACATCCGTCACCAGTTTCCCATGTTCTTCTGCTTTTGGTTTAAACCGAAGCGTGTTTGAATAGGGAAGTAAAACCCGTACGGCACGGGATAAGGGCTTATCGTGAAGCCAGCGGTCGGCTCTTGAAGTCATTGCCAAAATAATTGTACCAGCGTCTGAATGGTCTGAATGCGTGCTCAGGATCAAATGGGCGCTTATATTCGCTTTGACGGCACTCCTCGCTGCAACATCCATCCATCGCTATTGCTCCCTCTTCGGAGCATACAAACAGCTTATTGCACTCCATATTTGCGCAGTTTATGTAGGTATCAGCCGGTTTGCCGGTAATCTCGCACTGCGCAATCGGATCCATCATATTGGGATTGACCGGTACCACCAAACGGTCGTCAAACACAAAGCATTTCCCATCGAAATGGGCCCCTCCTTCTTCTTTGGCATAGTTTAAAATGCCGCCATGCAATTGGTTTACATCATCCCATCCCTGTTCTTTCATAACTACCGAGAACTTTTCACAGCGAATACCCCCGGTGCAGTACATCAGTACTTTTTTGTCTTTCGGGATATCGGATTGCTCCAGCCATTGAGGAAAGTCATAGAAATTCTCTACCTGAGGTAGTACGGCTCCCTTAAAATGCCCGATCTTAGATTCGTAATCGTTTCTAACATCGATCATCACGTAATCCTCACCCGACTCCATTACATTTCGCCATTCTTTAGGAGATAAATGTGCACCTCCGTGTAATGGATGTACATCGCTTTGATGCAGGGCAACAATTTCCTCTCTTATTTTCACAATGAGCCGGCTAAAAGGAATGTAATCGCATTCATCGCTTTTAAACTCGGTGTCTTCAAATCCGGGAAGACTTCTCAAGTGGGCTTCATAGGCCTCAACCTGATCGTTCGTACCGGCAAGGGTTCCGTTTATACCCTCACTGGAAACGTAGATCCGTCCCATCAGTTCATGCTCCTTACAAAAGCGTTTGTGCTCTTTGCAAAAAAGCTCGGGGTCATTGATGGGTGAAAAATTATAGTAAAGAATTACTTTGTAACTTAAGTTGCTCATACTTCAGCAAAAAAACTGTAATATTCCGTTTAACGACAGAGAAAAATACGAAAACTTACTTAGAACCATCCGGAGAAGTTATGAACCGTATGCGTAGCTCTTTAGTAGCACTCTTATTTCTGGTTCTTTTTGGGGGAAGGGGAATAGCTCAGGAAAACCATACCCACGAGCACGATGCCATACGGTCTGTCGAAGAGGCCGAAGCATTCATCCTCTCAGCACTTAGTCATACCGATTATACAACTCATACTATCAAGTGCCTTACCCCTGTTTTAATGGCCTATGAGAAGTACAAAAACCAACTTTCCCCCGCCGGACACGAGGCTGTTTCCTTTTTTTTAGAACAAAATATCCGAAGTAAACAAAGCAACCAGACCTACATTTCCCCATCCGGGTTATTCCGGCTGGAGTACAGCACAACGGGAGTGAATGCCGTTCCGGCTCTGGATGAAAACACAAACGGCGTCCCGGATTATATAGAAGAAGCCGGTATTGCAGCCGATTTTAGCTTTAACAGACAAATAAATGAATTAGGGCATACTAACCCTATTCCAGATGGGACCGTGTACACCATTCGTTTCGAGAATTTGAATGGGGTATATGGCTTTGCAACAGGTAGTGGTTCTATTTCAGGGCCCCGAACGTTATTTGTGGTGGATAACGATTTTGTGGGGTTTCCGGTCAACGACGACCCGGACGGAGACCAGCTGGGTGCGTTGAGAGTAACCATTGCCCATGAGTTTAAACATGCCATTCAATTTGCAGATAACGACTGGAACGGAAACAGCGACCGTTATGCCGAAATGGACGCTACACTAATGGAAGAAGTGGTGTACGACCAGGTTAACGATTACTACAATTATATCGGGCAAAACCAGGGCGATTTGTTTGAAAGCCCGAACACGGCTCTCCCTCTAAACAGTAATTTCGCCGGGTCTTACGAGGATATAACTTACGCATTGTTTTATCATGAGCGGTTCGGGGATACCTTCTGGCCGGAAGTATGGGATGTGATACGTGAAAATCCTTCTTCAACCCTCTTCAATGCCATGGATTTTACGTTGTCCAATTATAATAGCACGTTCGCTGAAGCACATACTGAAGCGTTTGCCTGGCATTACGCTTCCGGCCTGATCCGATCCAGAGGCACCTTTGGATTTGATGAAAGCGATGCGTATCCATCTCCGGATATCTCTTCCACGCTTAATGAAGTTAATGAAGCATTCGTTGATACCTTTGTAGTCAATCCTGTTTCGGCGCAATATGTTGAAGTTATTCCGCAACCGGATCAGGAAGGCACAATGACGATTATTTCGGATGTGGATTCGGATGACAGTCAATTGGGTGTGGTTGCTTTACTTAATGACGGTACCGTTCGTCTTGAATATGGAGAGTACACCCTCGATTCATTACTAGTGGTAAGCCTGGAGCAGCCCTGGAACTCTATTAACCGCGTCGGAGTGGTGTTGGTTAATACAAGTACACAAGTTAACGACCGGGCTACGTTTAGCCTGCGTACATCCTCACGCTTCATTACAACCCTGCCCGGGGATAGTTCCTTACCTCAATCCATTTCCTTAAGTCAGAACTACCCCAATCCCTTCAATAACTCCACAGTTGTTGAGGTGAGTTTACCCTCTACTCAGCGTATCACACTCGATATATACGATGTTACCGGCAGGCTGATCCAACGCGCATTTGATGGATTGGTATCGGCCGGGGAGAACCAACCCATTCGTATTTCTCTCCCGAATATCGCTTCTGGTGTGTACATCTATCGCTTAAATACCCAGGAAGGAAGCATCAGCCGTAAACTGATGCTGTTGAAATAGTTGGCTCGCTAGGAAATCAACCGTAACCGGTACAACTCTTCAACGGGTATATCAAAACTGGAGCTTCCAATAGAGGTAAGAGAAAGCATACGCAGCATCTTCAGTTCATTTACCGGGATAGCTAAATCCTTCCACGACATGTACTCGTTGGTAAACCGAAAACTCTTGTAGGACTCATCATTGAGTATTTCCACCATCTCGTCCCGAACCAGATCCTGGGCATAGCTTAACAAGCCGGCGCAAATCACATTAATGAATCCCTGGGTAGGAATGGCCAGGTTGATATCGAAATCCCGAAAAGGATTACGCAATCCATCGCTGAACTTGATGGCCACATTTGCATCGCGGGCATAAATCATGCTATCCGATATATAGCCCGAATTGGGATACTGAGAGCTATCATTTCCACCACAGCGAAGCTTGAATCCGGAAAACAAATAGTTATCGATTTTCTTCTTTTGGATGGTTTTGTTGTGCAAGGCAATCGCTTTCATCACCACTCGCAGAATCTTTGCATCAAATACAAAATCGGGAATTTCAAAATAGATACGTTTGGGCAATAACCGGTTCTCGGCCATTCTGCTAACAGCGAACTGTATAGCCTTTATTAAAGGCTCGTGATTACTGGATGCTATACTTTCAGAGGGAAGTGTAATTTCGAGAACATCGGTTCTTAGTTCACCCGGATACTGGGAATGGGCATGTAACACCACATTTTCCAATTCCCGGATCACTGTCATAAATTTTTCAACGGTAAGGGTTGGAGTCGTTGTGACAGAAATACTAAGCGGACCATGTAACCGGTGACTTTTGTCGGCAAAATGTGCCAGGTTTGGAATTTCATAATGAGGGAGTACAAACCGGGAGAGCATCCACTTTTTATCCCCATTGGTATACTCCACATAATTCCGCAGTGAATCGCGTAGCGACAATTTCGCAGGAGCGTGCATACCTGCGTAATCAATCAAACCGGCTAATAACAACTGCATCGACTTTGTCATATCATCAAAATCGGTTCAAAACCGCTTAAATAAAAGTAGATTAACAACTTAATAAATCCAGTACAAGCGTATCCGCTATTTTCAATCCCTTAAACGTTAATGCAAGACGTTCGTTGAGTTGAAAAAAACCTTCTTCTCTTTTCCTGGTTATATACATCTCCTGCTGCGGGGTTAACGAATACCCATATCGTTCCTCAAGCTGGGCGGGATAGATACCTTTTTTTGTGCGTAAAGCCAACATAATTCTCTCTTCCGCAAGCTCTTTTTTGTGCAGGGTTTCCATCAACAAATCATCGTTCTCTACCCGGTTAAGATACGCACTCAGCTTCGGCGGATTATACCAGCGTTGAGCTGATTCTCCCCCTTCACTCCACCAGAAAGAATGAGCCGAAGGCCCAAACGAGAGGTAATTGGTATGATTCCAATAGTTAGAGTTATGAATCGCTTCCTTACCAGGCTTTGAAAAATTACTCACCTCATACTGGCTTAATCCACCCTCTGCTAAATCATGAACAACCCACTCCAACTGGCTGGCAACCGCATCGTCTTGTAAAGGATTTAACCGCCCAAGCTCATGTAGTTTTCCCAGGCGGGTTTTGGGCTCTATAGTCAGAGAATAGGCCGATATATGCGGAGGCGAAAATGCGAGTACCTTGCGGATATCCGATCTTAATTGTTCCACGGTTTGGCCAGGGTTGCCATAAATCAGATCCACGGTAAAGGAGCTGAATCCGGTTTTAGCCAATAGCTCAAGACATTGAAGTGCTTCTGCTGAGGTATGCGCACGATGCATAAAGGCCAGAAGCTCTGAATCGAACGACTGAATGCCCATGCTGGCCCTGGATATTCCAACCGCCTTCAACTCGTTTAAATAGGATTCAGAAACATCGTCTGGATTCATTTCCAGTGTGATTTCTTTTGCTTGAACCGAAAATGTGCGTGCTACCGCATCCATGATGCGTTCCAGTTCCTGAGCAGAGAGTAACGATGGGGTACCTCCACCAAAGTAGATGGTTTCAACCTGCTCTTCTGTAAACCTGGTGTCCCGGTACGATTCAATCTCAGCAACAAGGGCATTAACAAATGCCTCCTTATAGTGGCGTCGGGTTACAAAGTAAAAATCACAGTACGAACAGGCTTGCTTACAAAACGGAACGTGAATATACAGCCCGCTCATTCTTCCTTAGGATAGAATGGATTTCGATCGTAGGTGTCTTTTTGCATGTACGCCCGGGAATATTTCACGTAATTGCTGGCATACCCTTTGATGGATTCGATTTCTTCCGGGGTTAACTCCCGAACCGCTTTTGCAGGTGATCCCATGTACAGGAATCCGGGTTCCAATTTTTTTCCCGGAGGAACCAGCGTACCCGCTGCAATGATGACATCAGAAGGAATAACCGCTTTATCCAGTACAACCGCATTGATACCAATCAATACGCGATCGTGTAAGGTACATCCATGAATCATGGCGCCATGCCCTATGGTTACCTCATCACCAATTATAGTAGGTCCTGTCTGATTCATTACATGAATACAGGCGTTGTCCTGAACATTAGATCGCTTTCCAATACGGATTTTGTTGACATCGCCCCGTATGGTGACATTGAACCATACACTGCTTTCCTCACCCAGAGTAACATCGCCTATGATATCTGCGCTCGGCGCGATGAAGTTGCTTTCGTTGAATTGTGGGGATTTTCCCAGGAACTCGTAAATCATATGCTAAGCTAAGATTCATTCATGAACAAAAAGAAATAAATGGCCAGTATCCCGGCTAAGGACATTCCATACAACATGAAAGCTCCGAAAAACCGAAGAGTACTGCCAATCCATCCCTTATTGATTACTTTTTTTATGAAAATAACCGGGTAGCCAAACATCAGTATGGAGACTCCAACGGCGGAGACAAGGGATGCATAATACGCGACAGAACCATCCGGAATGGATTGAATCTCCGTAGCCACCTCTAATAATGCATTCAAAATGCTTATTACAAACCACACGCTATGGATGTGCATGGACAGGATCAGGTATTCCACAAAAAAGGCCTTTCGTCGCCATACAAATAGTTTTATAAACCATCCAAACAGTGGAACCAGCAAAAACATAGAAAACTGAACCAATCCTGCCACATCACTCATAGCAGATTCATCCCCATCGGTTCCAAAGTTCACAAACAAAATCTGCTTACTCCCCGTTAATCCGATAATTAAGAAATACAGCACACTGATCGAGAGGTAAATGCGCAATGGAGGCAAATAAGCGGCCCGTTGACCTTCCAGGTAGTTTTGGGTGATCTCTCCGGGCTTTAGAAATAAGTCTTTCAGCGTTTTAAATACCCGGTTGTCGATGTTAAAAAGCGTTTCGACGGCATCTTCCAGGTAAATACGAAGTGGCACTTTCGTTGGCTGCAACTTCTGTCCACAACTTGAACAGAATTTACCCGTTACTTTTTCCCCACAATTCAGGCAGTGTTCACTGGTTATAGCCGCTGTTTCCTCCATCCCTTAAAATAAAAAAGGTTTCGATTTGTACTACCGAAACCTTTATCCATCTGAAAAATGATGAGCCTACTTTATATTGGCATCGATGTAGGTCTTAAAATCGGTTGCATTACCAGGGTTCTTCTCGATTTTCTTTCCATTCAGGAAAAAAGTAGGAGTAGAACTCACCCCTAAATTACGGCCGTCTCGCTTATCCGCCATTACAATACGCTGCATATCGGCAGAGTTCATGTCGGTTTTAAACTGATCGATATCCAACTTCAATTCATTCGCATAGTTGATAAACGTTACCTCTGCATTTCCTCTGGACCAGACCGCCTGACCGTCAAATACCATTTGGTGCATCTCCTGTCCTTTACCCTGTACCCGTGCGGCTTCTACTGTTCGTGCAGCAAGTTGCGCGTACTGATGCATATTCAACGGGTAATGCTTGTATTCTACTACAAGCTGATCACCATACATCTCTTTCAGCTCACTCACCACGTCTCCGAAGTATTTACAGGCAGGGCATTGGTAGTCGCTGTACTTGGTGAGGGTGATGGGAGCGGTTGTATCCTGGGCTGAAAGTGTCCCCATGCTCATTAATGCGATACAAACGGCTATAAAACTTCCTCTTTTCATGAATTGATAATTAGAGTTTAACTTTTTGAAAATGTCGGGATAAGATAGTGTCAAATTTAGGAATAACCTGATCAATCTGCTCCGTGGTTGTTTGCTTTCCGAAGGATAAACGAACAAACTCCCGTGCTTCTTGTGTAGATTTTCCTAATGCGAGCTGAACACCAGAGGGCATCTGCTGGCCGGTTTGGCAGGCACTTCCGGTGGCAATGGCAACCCCTGCCTGGCTGCATTCCAGCATAAAAAACTGACCTTCCATTCCCGGAAAGCGAAGACCTAAGATATGGGGTAACTGATGTTCCTCATGTCCCTGAATTTCAACCTCAAACTCAAGCGTCTTGAGCTGTTTGATGGTGTATGCGCGGAGTTCCCGATAGCGGTTATATTCAGCCTCCTGTTCCTGGCTAAGCTCCTTGGCCGCTGTGGCAAACGCTGCTATACCTGGGGTGTTTAGCGTACCGGGACGGAGCCCTTTTTCCTGGGTTGTTCCCGGCTGAATACTTGCCCAGTTTGAATGGGGCTGCAGGTACACCGCTCCAACTCCTTTCGGACCGTACAGCTTATGTGCACTTATCGAACAACTATCAAACCACCGGGCAGATAATGGAATCTTACCAAAGGTTTGTACACAATCACTGTGAAACAAAATCTGTTTCTCTTTTAACAAGGTCCCGATGTGTTCCACAGGCTGAATAATGCCGGTTTCGCTGTTGGCATGCTGTATGGAAACCAGCATAGTATCCGGTCGAAGGTGCGCTTCCAACTCAGATAGAGCAATCAAACCGAATTCATCTACTCCAAGATAGGTGACGTCAAACCCTTCGGCTTCCAGCTTTTTGAACACGTTGGTCACCGAAGAATGCTCAACCTGACTGGTTATCAGGTGTCTACCGCGATCAGAATGGCCCTTTACCAGGGATTGAATAGCAAGAGCATTGGAATCTGACCCCCCACCCGTAAAAAACACACCGCGTTCTTCGGCGTGAAACAGGTTAGCAATAGCTTTTCGGGACGCCTCAACAACCTGGGCGCCTGATGACCCAATATCATGAAGACTACTCGTGTTACCGTAAAACCGGGCCGCGACATTGGAATACACCTCGATGGCCAACGGACTCATCGGTGTAGTGGATGCGTAATCTAAATAGATCATGTTAACACATTCTTAATGTGGAAAACTTTGTATCTTTGGATGCTAAAGTACTGAATCCTCGTACCGCTTTCACTCCATGAACCGTTCTGCATTAAAAGAAATTCTCTCTGCTGAGTTAACGACTGATATCGGCATGGGCGACCTTACCACCGACTCTATTTTTAAGGATGAGTACGGAAAAGGACTATTCATTGCAAAACAAGAGGGTGTGTTAGCAGGGCTGGATGCTGTAACCACGGCCTATTCATTACTCCATATCTCCGCTGACGTAGACGTTTTTAAACATGATGGGGAATCGGTTCATGCCGGAGAATCCGTGGCGACGGTTTCAGGATCCATATCAGGGTTATTAAAAGCGGAACGAACCATCCTCAATACCCTTCAGCACCTGAGCGGAATTGCTACCACGACCCGCGCTATGGTTGACGCTCTGGATGATGCCTCCATCCTCATTACCGATACACGCAAAACATTACCCGGTTTGCGCGCTCTTCAAAAATACGCCGTTCGCTGTGGAGGAGGGAAAAACCATCGGTTCCGACTGGATGATGCGGTCATGATTAAAGACAATCATATTAAAGGAGCAGGTGGTATAACCCATGCTGTACAGAGCGTTCGCAACCACATCGGGCACACGGTAAAAATTGAGGTAGAAACGGAGACCAGAGAGCAGGTGTTGGAAGCAGTCAACAATAACGTGGATATTATTATGCTCGACAACCGGTCAGCTCAGGAAGTGCAGCAATACAGGGCTATGATTCCCGGGCATATTTTAATCGAAGTTTCTGGAGGGATTACACCAGAAAACATCCAAACCTATAAAGGTTGTGGCGCTGATGTGCTTTCTATGGGATGGTTAACTCATTCTGTAACAGCCTTAGATATTAGTTTTAACTTAATTCAAGAATAAGGAGCGGAACCCGGTTCCGAACTCTAAATGGACGTTTTAGAACTCTTAGACATTGAATCAGAAGTATCACTACCTCAGCGATACAGTGAGCTTAGTGAAGCCGAAATGAAAGCCCGCGTATGGGAAATCAAAGAGAAGATGGGGTCCCGGTTGTTTATGCCCGGTCACCATTATCAGAAAGATGAAGTTATACAGTTTGCGGATGCCCGGGGTGACTCCCTCAAGCTGGCTCAAATCTGTGCCGAAATGCCGGAGGCTGAGTTCATTGCCTTTTGCGGGGTTCATTTTATGGCGGAAACAGCCGATATGCTCACCCGCCCTGATCAGAAGGTGATCTTACCCGATTTACGCGCCGGATGCTCCATGGCTGATATGGCCGATATTGACCAAACCGAACGCGGTTGGGAACTGATGCAGAGCACCTGGGGCGATACTATCCTTCCTCTTACCTACGTGAACTCCACCGCAGCAATAAAAGGATTCGTCGGTAAGTATGGTGGTGCCTGTGTAACCTCGGGTAATGTGCGCAAGATGCTGGAATGGGCCTTCACCCAGAAAAAACGCATGCTCTTTTTACCTGATCAGCACCTGGGTCGTAATACAGCATTTGATATGGGCATCAGGCTGGACGAAATGGCCGTGTACGATCCACTTTCTAACAGCTTTGAATTTGAGGGTGAGGTTGAGGACGTAAAAGTCATTCTTTGGAAAGGGCACTGCTCTGTACACGAGAAATTTAACGTGAGTCATATCGAGGCCCTTCGCAAAAAAGATCCGGAGATCAATATCCTGGTTCATCCGGAGTGTACATTCGATGTGGTTCAGGCTTCCGATTTTGCCGGGTCTACCAATTATATCATCAATATGATTAAGGATGCTCCCGCCGGTTCAAAATGGGCAATCGGTACAGAAATGAATCTGGTACAGCGCATTATTGACGAAAACCCGGATAAGGACATTGTGTCACTGAATCCCTTTATGTGTCCTTGTTTAACGATGAACCGTATCGACCTTCCTCACTTACTGTGGAGCCTTGAAAAGCTGGAACAGGGCGAAGTGGTGAATCAGATTACCGTACCCGAAGAAGTAGCTAAATATGCGGTCCTTTCGCTGGAACGGATGCTGGAGCGGAGTTGATTCCGATATTTGTCCCTTTTTGCCGGGGTTAATTGTTAGTATGTGGAGAGCAGTATTATCCATTATTCTTAACTAACCCGATCATTATGACAAATCTCGAACGTTCAGAACATATTTCTCAGCTTATGGCTCAGGGTAAACTCCTTGAAGCTTTTGACACGTACTACCACAACGATGTGGTGAAAGTAGAAGGCGATGGCACCGTTGTTGAGGGTAAAGCAGCCAATCGTGAAACTCAGGTTCAATGGATGGAAAGTGTAGCCGGCATGCACGGCGGAGGTGATATTTCACGGGCAGAAGACCCTGCAACCGGTACCGTGTTTCTGGAGACCTGGGCCGATATTGAGTTTAAAAATGGAACCCGCCACAAAATGGAGCAGGTAGAAGTACAAACCTGGAAAGATGGACTCATCACCCGTATCCGGTTTTACTATAACGCTTAGTCTTTTCCCAGGCTATCTATTCAACCCGGGCATGCCCGGGTTTTTTTGTATGCATACCCGGTGTTTTACCTACCATTCGCACCTCTGAGCCTACCGTTCATCCGATAAACCCGCCCTTAACAGCTTCACTACTCTCATTTAGCCAAACACACGATACCTTTTGACTGAACCATCAATTCAGTTGTAATGCATCGCTTTTTTTCGTCCACTTTCTTATGCGTTGTGCTCTGCTTTCCTGGCGCTTTGCTTATGGCACAACCAACCAATCCGCTTCCGAAGTATATTGAAGAAGCGCTGGAGAGCAATCTTCTGCTAAAGCAGCAGGAACTCGATATAAAGCTGGCCACCCAGCAATTAAAAGAAGCACGGGGGTTATTCTTCCCGGATGTTAATGCTGTTTCTGATTTCACGTTGGCCAGAGGGGGGCGATTGATTTCCATACCCGTAGGCGATTTGCTTAATCCCGTGTACAATTCGCTAAACCAGCTTACCGGAACCAACCAGTTTCCGGAGATTGAAAACGTAAATGAACCTTTTTTCCTGAACCGGTTTCATGATACACGGTTATCGATAGCCCAGCCCTTATTTAATACCGATATCTATTTCGGGTATCGTGCCCAAAAGGCCTTGATTAGCGTTCAGGAAGCAAAGACCGAAGCCTATAAGCAGGAGCTGAAAAAGGAAGTCAAAGTCGCCTATTTCCGATATCTGCAGGCCCTCGACCTGATCAATATCCTGGAATCCAACCAACGTTTGGTTCAGGAGTTACTCCGCGTTAACCGGACCCTGGTCGACAATGACAAAGCAACCGTTGACGCGGTTTATCGCACTCAATATGAGGTATCGGCCCTGGAAGCAGAGCTTGCAACAGCAAAGGAACAAGTTATGGTAGCTCAAAGTTACTTCAATTTCTTGCTCAACCGATCGCTTCAGTCCCCCATAGAAGTGTATACATCACAGCTAACACAAGCCGGGGCTACTCCTGAACTTTCCATTTCCATCGATCAGGCGTTACTGAAACGACAGGAGTTAACTCAATTAAGAGGTGCTCTCTCAGCCCAAAAAGAACTTGTAACCCTGGAAAGGGCAAGTAGACTACCAAGAGCATCCGTCGGGGTCCTGGCTGGATACCAGGGCCTCGATTATCGTTTTACCGGTGATGAAGACTACCAGCTGGTTCAGTTTAACTTCACCCTTCCACTGTTTAGTGGCTTGCAGCGAAAATCCCGTATTCAACAGGCCCGGATAAATGCCAAACAGGCCGAGGTACAGCTCTCTGAGCTTGAACAACGTATCCGGCTCCAGGTTATACAGGCACAAATGGCTCTTCAATCCGCACTTGAAGAACAGGAAGCCATCGATGATCAGGTTAAAAGTGCCGAAAAAGTGTACACCATCAAACGAAGCCAATATGAGCAGAACCAGTTGCTATTGGTTGACCTGATTGATGCCCAAACCCAATGGTTCACCGCTCAACAACAACAGACCATCGCTTATGCCAATGTTCGTATCCGGCTGGCCGAATATGAACGTTCTCTCGCTCTTTAATTCTACTATTATGAAAATTCACGTCCTTATATACCTTCTTTTTTTTATTTCTGTTTCCTGTAAACCCCAATATGAAATGGAAACCCCACCCGCTCCCGCAGATCAACCAGCCCGGGTAGAAGCGGTAACACTGACTCCTAAAAAAGAACCGATTCCGATCACGGCAAGTGGTATCATCGCTCTGAAAAAACAAGCCATTCTTTCCTTCAAAGTAGGGGGTATCGTAGACCGGCTTCTCGTTGAAGAAGGTCAGCCTGTAAAGCAGGGGCAGGTATTAGCCCAACTGAATCTGAGAGAGATTGATGCCCAGGTTCGTATTGCCACAGAAGCCACACAAAAAGCAGAACGGGATTTTGATCGGGTCAACAATCTCTATGCCGATAGTGCTGCTACCCTCGAACAGCTTCAAAATGCAGAAACGGCCCTGCGAATCGCTACCTCCGATCTCGAAATAGCCACCTTTAACCGATCCTTTTCTGAAGTAACAGCTCCAACCAATGGTATCATCCAAAAGCGATTTGTTGAGACTGGTGAACTAATTGAGCCAGGAAATCCCATTTTCCAATTTGGGGGTATCACGGATGAAGGATTCGTCATTCGAATCGGGGTAGCCGACCGGGATGTGGTTCGGTTGAACCAGAATGACGTAGCTGATTTCACACTTGCCGCCTACCCTGATGAACTATTCCGTGCAAAGGTGACTGAAATTGCTGAAGCAGCAGATCCTCGAACGGGTACGTTTGAGGTAGAGCTTACCCTGGATACCACAAACAGAATCATCAAATCAGGTTTTATTGCCAAAGTCCGTCTATATCCAAGTGCCGTTCCCCCCTATTATGAAATACCAATGTCGGCACTGGTTGAAGGGGATAAAAAGAATGCTATCATCTATACGGTTGGCCCGGATCAAACCGTATCACAAACCACCGTTCCCGCTTTTGAGATACGAAGCTCTTCCTTCTATGTACATGCTGATCATTTAGAGGATTCAACCCGGGTCATTACGCGGGGCGTAGCCAGGTTACGTAATGGATCGACCGTAGAAGTCGTTGAGCAAGGAGGTCTGCAATGAACCTGCCCAAACTCGCCATTACCTATTATCAGTTTACTCTTATTCTTATCGGGCTGGGTATACTCGTTGGATCATATTCCCTTTTAACCATGCCCCGTTCGGAAGATCCCAAACCCAATTTCCCTGTTTTTACTGTGGTAGTCGTATATCCGGGCACCGGACCTGAGGATATGGAGGAGTTGGTTGTCGATCCCATTGAGGAGGCCATCGAAGAACTGGAAGACATCGAAAAAGTAGAAACTAAAATACAGGACGGGCTGGTCATCATTACCATCGACTCCAAGTTTGGGATAGATGTCGATGACAAACTGAATGAGATTACCCGGGAAATCAACGCCGTTCGAAGCGATTTGCCGGATGGGATACTCAGCCTTGACATCGATAAGTTTGATCCGAACTCCAACGTCAGCATCATGCAGTTAGCGGTGTATTCCGGAGAGGCATCCTACGCCCGCCTGCTTGATATTGCTGAGGATCTGGAATACCGCCTGGAACAGATCAACGGGCTTAGTGGCGTTGAAATTGAAGCCGAACAGGAAGAGGAGATCCGGGTCTCTCTGGATATGCAAAAAATGGCCAATCAGAACATTTCTGTACCTCAGGTTGTTGGCATTTTGACCAGTCAAAACACCAATATCCCCGGAGGAAATCTTAAATCTGCCAACCGTTCGTTTACCATTAAAACCTCGGGAGGCTTCAAGAATCTGGATGAGATTGGCTCTACGGTGATTACTTCCAATTCCGGTCAGATGGTTTACCTTCGGGATATTGCAGATGTGGCCTTTGCCTATGAAGATATGAGATGGAAAGGCACCTACCTTGGGCAACAAGCTGTATTCGTCACCCTTACTCAGGAAGCCTCAGAAAATGTGGTTGAACTCACCGATCGGGTGTCTTCCGCTGTTCAGGAGTTTTCTGAAACCCTTCCACCGGAGGTTCAATTAGTCACGGTTTTTCAACAGGCCGAAGCGGTACAAGCCCGATTGTCTGAATTCCTGGTTAACCTGATGCAGGGTATTGGGCTGGTGGGTCTTATTATTTTTCTTTTTCTGGGCATTCGGCCTGCTGTCATCATCATGTTTGTTATCCCCCTATCCATTATGCTGGCTATAGCAGGGCTGGACTCATCGGGTTATGCCCTTCAGCAAATCTCTATAGCCGCCCTGGTTATCGCTCTTGGGTTGTTAGTAGATAATGGTATTGTTGTGGTCGAGAATATTGTTCGCTTCCGTACCCTTGGATTCTCCCTACCCCAGGCAGCCTATAAAGGCACATCGGAAGTAGGGCCTGCCGTTATCAGTTCCACTATAACCACCTTGCTTGCCTTTGCACCTCTTGCTCTTTTAAGTAGCGGGGCCGGAGAATTCCTACGTTCGCTTCCCGTCACGGTTATCCTGGTACTGGTTGCTTCCCTGTTACTGGCTTTGACCTTCACTCCTATATTCTCAAGCCGGGTGTTGGGCAAGCGTACTGCTCACTCCGGAATCATCATGCCGTTTATTCAACGCATTTCCAGAAAGGCCTATATTCCGTCTCTTAAACTGGCTCTCCGACGCCCTCTTTTATTTGTAGTTGGAGCATTACTCTTCTTTTTTGGGGCCTTTGCACTGTTTCCGTACGTGGGGATTAGTTTTTTTCCAACAGCCGATAAACCACTCCTGCTCATCGAAGTTGAAGCACCGAACGGAGCCAATATTGACGAAACAGAACGCGCCGTTTTATACATCGAAGAGGTACTGCAACAAACTCCGGGAATTAAAGATTATGCATCCAATGTAGGACATGGTAACCCTACGGTATACTACAACCGGGTTGGAAAAGAATATGAGCGTACGCATGGGCAGGTCATTGTAAACTTTGAGGAATGGAACCCGGCAGACTTTTACAGCACCTTAAACGACCTGAGGCAGGCTTTTGCTTCCTATACAGATGCCACTATTTCTTTTACTGAGTTGAAGAATGGCCCTCCGTTTGAAGCGCCTATAGAGATTAAAGTGATTGGCGATGATTTAGCAGTACTTCGCGCCATCGCGTTTGATGTGGAGAGGGTGCTGGCACAATCGGAGGGTACGCTTAATGTTGAAAATCCGTTAGCGATCGCAAAAACGGACTTAAAGGTAGCTGTTGATCGTGAACGAGCTTCAATGTACGGGGTCAATATTCTGGATACCGATATTGCTGTTCGCGCCGGCCTGGCCGGCTACAGCGTCGGTGAAGTCAGCCTCGATAATGCAGAAGAATATCCCTTAATCGTTCGACTACCGGTTGAAGAAGATACCCGTATTTCTGATCTGGATAAGATTTACTTCGCCACTCCTCAAAACCAACCTGTTCCCTTACGGCAAATTGCCGGACTGGAGTTTGAATCTACAGTAAACGAAATTCAACACTTCGACTTCCAGCGTAGTATTGCAGTAACAGCCGATGTTATTAATCCGGACGCTACGACGACAATCACAGAACAAATAATGGCAGAGCTGGAAAAGCTCGATGTACCAGAGGGATACTCCCTGTACATTGCCGGTGAATACGAGGCCCAACAAGAAACCTTTGGAGATCTAGGCGCATTGTTGATTCTGGCCATGGTTGGCATCTTTGCTGTACTGGTCCTCCAATTTCGATCGTTTAAGCAACCCCTGATCGTTTTTGCTGCTGTTCCCCTTGCCGTAACCGGTTCTTTTATCGCGTTATTCATCATCGGCTGGTCGTTTTCATTCTTTGCATTTGTTGGTTTTATCTCCCTGATCGGAATTGTCGTGAACAACTCAATCATCCTGGTTGACTATACCAACCAACTAATGGCCGAAGGCTTAAACAAATATGAAGCTGTTGTAAAAGGAGCAGAAACACGATTCATTCCTATCATCCTCACCACAACAACCACTATTCTCGGGTTGCTTCCTTTAACACTACAGGCAACCAGTTTATGGTCTCCATTGGGCTGGACGATTATTGGTGGTATGATTTCTTCCACCTTCCTGACTCTGATTATTGTACCGATTCTGTATCAATGGTTCACAAATAGCAAACCCGCGGCTGAAGTAATCCTGGACTGATTTACCATACTTAACACAAAAGTGTTAAAAAAAGCGGAAATCAGTGAACGAAATAGTTCAACATTAAATTAAATGTGCGCAATTATTAACACAACCTTTTATGATGAGTTATTTAGAAAAAGTACAAGACATTTATAACAAACTAGGAACCGGCCATCTGCTGGAGGCCTTTGAACAATATTACCACGAAGATGTTGTAATGGAAGAATCGAATGGCGAAAAGCACGAAGGCAAAGCCATTAACCGCACCCGGGAAGAACAGTTTGTTGGAAGCATTGCCGAGTTCCATGGTTTTGGAGTAGACTCTATTACCTCTAATGAAACCGAGGGGAAAACCGTTGTAGTTTCTTGGATGGATGTTTCCTTCAAAGACGGAAACCGAATCCGTATGGAACAGGCAGCCGTTCAATACTGGGAAGGTGATCACATTATTCGTGAGAAGTTTTATAACAATCCCGAAACGTTTGCCAGCTGGGAGCAGAACTAGCAGATACCACTGGTATTATTATTCGTTAAAGCCCTCAGATTGAGGGCTTTTTTTTGATAAAAAGAAAGCCGGCTTCCTTTCAGAGAAGCCGGCTTATTTTTAGGGGATTCTTGATGGGTAATCAAGATTTTTGCTCTTCCTTAACTAACCTAACCAATCAAAATGACGTTGTTAAAACGTTATCGACCTGAAGTTAAGTACGTTAAGCTTGAAATTGGTGAATGTTGGTTCCTTTTAATACTCATAAAGCCAATCTAATCAAATCTTAAAATGCTGAACCAACTAAATTACTTGCGTTCCTGTCCTTCGCTGCTGTGTAACATACAAAGATACGGATATACTTTGGTCTTATTCAAAGTATACCGGGTGATTTATCCTGTTAAAAGAGGTCAATAACAGGCTCACCTTTTATCTATCGTGTTCACTTTCCGGCTTCTGTAACAAAAATATCACATTTAAGGGGTTAGCGCGCATTTCATTAATCCATTGCCTACGTTTGGGTTATACTATTACAAAACATGACTTCATGACTATTTTCAAATGGATTCTAAGGCTGGCTGCTGCCGGTATTATGCTACAGACACTCTATTTTAAATTCACTGGTGCGGCTGAAAGTATTTATATCTTTGAAACCGTAGGTATTGAACCCTGGGGGCGGTACCTCAGTGGAGTTGGAGAACTCATTGCCTCCATTCTCATTTTAATCCCGGCATATACCTGGGCCGGCTCCGTTATCGCACTGGGAGTTATAAGTGGAGCAATACTCAGTCATCTCACAGTATTAGGCATTGAGGTTCAAGGCGATGGAGGTACCCTGTTCATATTAGCAATCATCGTTTTTATGGCTTCTGCTCTGCTTTTATTCTTTACTCGTGGTGATATCCCAATCATTGGTAAAAGACTTGCCTCAGAGAAGGTCTAGTACCCAACCATTTATCGCGTCATAGTACCGAATATCAGATATCAGATTCGTTTATCCGGGAATGAATTCGGGGGCTGAAAGATCGCCCTATGTTTGTTTGTAGAATGCACAAACGCATATGACTATTCTTTTTATCCGAATCCACCAGAAGGCATTTCCATTATTCATTTGTGTACTGTTAATGGGGAAATGCTCCGCTCAGATCTTTGAGCCCTTTGCCCAACGCTTCATGTTCATACCGTCTTCAACGACTGAAGGCTTTGACAATAACTCGTTCGATAGAAGTTCAAGAGACCCGCTGTATCTCCATGAAACCTCTATTCGGTTTCCTATACAGTTTGGAACCTCAACCAATTTGATTATTCCGGATTTTGCCTATAAACGGTACTCCCAATCGTTTAATAATTGGCCGGGATCATTTTCTGAGCCACACACATCAGATCATTTCAGGTTGGTACTAAAAGGTGTGTTTCCCCTGGACAACACCTGGAATCTGCTGTTGCTTGGAGGAATTGCTCAGGGATTAAATGATGGTGCCACCCTTAACTTCGATCAGAATTTCTATCGCTTTGGTGCCGGTTATCTTAAAAACCTGAGTAATGGCAACCAGTTTGGATTTGCTCTCCAATGGATATCGGAGGCCAGGCTTGTGGTTCCTGTGCCTGTGTTCAAAGGTACCTCAAGAAATAAGCTTTGGGATTTTGATGTAGAGGGACCAAGGGCAATCGCTG
>JBCBST010000040.1:0-24431 GCA_039819115.1 Bacteroidota bacterium | reverse complement strand
ATAATCTTCTCCGGTTGGATGTTCTTTTAATAATGTATATGCCGGAGAAGTATCTGGTGTAATGGCATTCAAATCGGGCATTTTGAAAAAATTCCCGGTAAAAGAAGGGGAGATAAACCGGGTTTCTTTGGGCCATTTCTTAAATGAGCTGCCCACGGAATCTCTTTCCAAAATCACAAAATCTATACCCAGCTTTTGTAACAAGATACCCGTACCCAGTCCTGCCGGGCCGGCGCCCACAATAATAACATCGAATTCATACAGAAAAGGATACTTACTACTAATCAATAAATTAGCCACATGAGTTGGTGATGGATAAGTAGTCTGCTATTCTTCAAAGCGTGAGTGGCAGGGCTATAACGCCTTACTATCAATGAGTTTGATAAATTCTTCCCGGTATTCCCGTTCTTCGAACCGGCCACCGTATTCCAGGGTAGTAGTAAAGCTTTCTTTATCTTTAATTCCCCGGGTAGAAACACACAGGTGTTTAGAATTAATCATCACAATGACGTCATCGGTACGTAATTCGCCTTGCAGGTCCTGTAAAATCTGAAGGGACAACCGTTCCTGAACCTGCGGACGGTGTGCGTAATAATCCACTAACCGGTTTATTTTGGATAGACCAATGACCCTGTCTGTAGGAATGTACCCAATATGGGCATATCCTATGATTGGGAGAAAATGATGCTCACAGGCTGAGTCGATGGTAATGTTTTGTTCGATGATGATTTTGTGGTAATCGTAATGATTATCGAACGTGGATATTTTTGGTCTGTTTTCAGGGTTCAGACCATAAAACATTTCCTTTACATACATTTTAGCCACACGATAGGGAGTGCCTGATAAACTATCGTCGGACAAATCGAGCCCCAGTTCGGTCATAATCTTTCCGAAATAGTGCTCAATATTCTTAATCTTTTCTTCGTCTGATTTTTCAAAAGCATCCGGAAGGAGAGGTGTTTCCACACTGGTAGAAATGTGGTTATCTCCAATAGCTTCTATTTGCTCTTTATTCATGATCAACGTTACAGTCCTCGGTATTAGATGTGCCATAGGCACGGTTAAACAGGTGAAGTCCCACCAATGCAAAAGCGGCTGCATACGTAACCGCTTCAGCAAGTTCCATCCATCCGAATTGTTCGTTCACGACAACAAAAGTTAAGATGATCCAGTTCAACCAAAACAGGGGGCGCATTACCGGTCGGGAAGTCGTTTGAGCCGAATGCAGTACCGCGAAAAATGAAATGAATAAGAATAAATAATTAACAGAAAGCCACCATAAAGGTGCTTCCTCTCCCCCGGCCGTGCCTGCAACCGCAATAAAAAGAAAAGGGGTGGCAAAACAGTGCAGCATGCATAAGAAGCTGGCAAAGGCTCCTATCGCATCTGACGATTTATAGGATATGAGATTCATGGATCAGGATAGCTTACACAACAGTTTCACAAGATACGGAATAACTCCCTATTGCAACACCGTAGCGTTAAAATTAAAACCCGGTCTGGTATCAGATCAGGTAAAAAAAAGCTACCTCCCGCTCGTTTTGACTAAACCAGGGATACGATCACAAAAAAAGAGATTAACGATATCAATCACTAATTCCGTATTTGCTGACTAGGCTCAAACAGGAACCGATACCCTATTATTTCTCAACCACACGCATAGTCTGGTAAGCGGTGAAGGTCTGGCCATATCGATCTTTAGCCTGAACTTCAATGACGTGTCGTCCAGCGGGCCAGTTAGTACCCAGGTTAGCTTCCCAAAGATGTGCGGAGTTTTGTGGTCTCGATAATCTTCTGGAAATAGGATATTGTTCTTCAGCCAGGTCCGGGTTTTCATCCCAAAGTTCAGGAAAGTTCAGTTTCAGGAAGTTTTCATGACGCCGGGAAATCTTCTCGAAGTAAGGATCGGGTTTGTTCACTTTTGTCATCGCTCTCCATTCCGTTACTCCTTTAATCCGGTATCTCAATTCCGATTGTTCGCTTCCATTAAAGAAGTTAACGGTGAGCAAGGTGGTGTCTGGTGAATTAGATACAATGCCTCTGGGTACATGAATATTCATACGGTGACTTTCCGGGCTACCCGCTACTTTCCAGTCGATAATGTATTCGGTACCGTTAAAGGAGATAAATGAATATCCATTTGGGGTGCCATCCCGCATCATCGTATGCGGTACATCGGTTTCTCCCCGTATCCCGTTCCACCAGCTGCCCGACGTGGTTCCCACATTAAAATGATGGTGAGGGACTTCCCGTTGCCAGTCAGACGAGTCTTTATGAAAGAACATATTGTTCTGGGTGTGAGTGTGAGCCGAAATAGAAAGGGTATTGGGAAAATCTTTAAGCAGGTCAAAGAGTTGTTTTTGATCGCTGTCCCTGAATCGATCCCCATGTTGCTCAAGAGGGATATGCATGGTTAAGACAATCAGGTCTTCTTTGGAGATCACATCCAGGTAGTTGCGTACAAACTCAAGCTGATCAGGGCGTAACCCTCCCACATAACGTCTGGAACCTACAGAGTCATCATGAATTACATTATCCACAACAATGAAGTGTACATCCCCATACACAAAAGCGTAGGTTGCCGGCCCGAACACCCGTTCGAAGGTATCGTCAGAGAGTTTGTCATTCGGCGCCATATAATTGACATCATGATTGCCCAGCACATTATACCAGGGTATACCAAGTTTTGAGACAGCCTGGTTCAAAGGGGAGAAAAAGTCCAGGTTATCGCCTACAATGTCACCCATTGTCATCCCAAACTCGAGATCATCACGGTCTATTAACTCGGCGATTACATCCTCAGCCAGGAAATCAATTTGTTCCAGGCTATAGGGCTGGGGATCACCAAACACGACCATTTTGAAAGCGGATGAGCCTGTTTCTTTATACAATGGGAAGTTAATCCGTTCAGGCAGTGGGCCCGTGGGGGCTATTCCTTCATAGGTATAATTTTGAGGTGAGCCCTTCGGGTTATGGATATAAAAGAACCGGGGCAGGTTATCGTTGTTTACCGGGGTCATCCAATTACGTGGCTTAATCACAAAGATGATGGCATCGTCAGAGACCGAAATCTGGTACCGTCCATTATCATTGGTTTGTACAAGATCGATACCGTTTGACACAAAAACCCCTGGAACACCCTCTTCGTTAGTATCCATGACGCCATTTTCGTTAACATCGTGGAATACAAAACCGGTAGCCGTTTCCTGTTTGGTATTTTGGGCAAAGGAGGGATTAGTTGCCAGCATGAATACGCACAACAGTACAAGAGAAAGAAGGGTGACTCGCATAATGGATAGGTGATTGGACATGGTTTAACCGAAAAGAAACGCAAAAAACGCGGCATCCGTAGTTAAGGGAACGTTAAGGCTTGTCCGTTTTTCCGGTTATGATGTGAACATTCGGGCTACAAAAATTTCAATCCTAATCTGATAGTTGCATTTTTGTATCATGTAGTGGGTAATTATTGAAATTGAATACATGCAGAGCAAAAAGAAGCGGAATGGGAAAAGATCGATTATATACCGAAAAGGAAATCAGTAAAATTATAAAGCGGGCCGGAGAGCTTCAGGCTGCTGAAAGCAGTAAAACGACCATTGGGCTGACTCTGGAGGAAATTCAGCATATTGCCCAGGATGTGGGTTTAGAACCCGATATCGTAGCAGAAGTGGCCAGCCAGATGGATCACGAACCGGAGCAGGAAGAACGGAGTATTTTTTCGCCGTTATTAATATCCACCCAACTGGATATGGAAGAAATTATTCCTCTTCAACTTACTGAGGAAGAATGGCCGGAGGTGGTATCTCTTATGGAAAGGGTGGCCGGTAAAACAGGTGCTTCCTCTAAGGTGGGGCGCATGATGGAATGGATATCCGATAGCAAGCATACGCTATACAAGCTGTCTTTATTCTCAGGGGATGACCAATCCAAAGTAGTCATTCAGGCGAATTTTAATCAACTGGCCCTGGCATGGACCTTACCTATTGTCATTAATGTAGCGGTTTGGGCCCTTCTCCTGGGAATGCTCAATTTTGGGATGATGGGCATCCCGATTGGTTTATCGATAACATTGGCATCGTATCTCGTTGTACGATCTGGAATCAATAGTTTTGTACAAAAGAAGAAAAAAAGTATCCGGTTGATGTTCAGGAAACTGAGTTCGTTAGTAGCAGGCGGACAACAATCAGCTTCAAAAAAAGAAAACACTATACAACCGTCACTTACCATACCACCAGAAGAGCCAGAGCATAACACGGGTTCAAAACCGGAACGAAATAGAATTCGTTAAGTAACAGTTTAGAAAAAGCCCCTAAAATCAGGGGCTTTTATTATGACATAAACTAAGATCAGTTATCGAGATCTATAATCCTTCCCGGTGTGTAAGGCGCGCCGGCGCGATCCAACTCAGCGTCAATCGCTGGCAATACTTCTTCCATGATTTGTTTCATGTCGGTGATTACTGGGCGTAACTGTTGTTCGGCAATCGTTCGAACCATCATAGAAGTACGGGTCGGGTCCGTCCGGGTTGACATTCCGGAGCTGATGGCCGTATTGATACGACTATTCAGTGATGGTGCCTGGTCGATTTCAAGTCGGCGCTTAAGCGGATCGCCAAACATGATGAGTTGTATAGCATCCAGCTTATCCTCCAATTCGGTAATCCGATCTTCCAGGCTTTCGCTTTTCACGATTCGATTGGCCGCTTTATAATATGTTAACCGGTCAGTTGCTTCATTCCAGGCTCTGCGTACGCTATTCGCCGATTTAGATAGCTGTTCCAGTTCCTTGTGAAAAGCCAGCATAGCATCCGGATCTGTGGATGGAAGAGTGCGATTGTTAAGCCCCTTCACCTCAAAGGATACCTCTTCGGTAAGAATTGTAACCTCACCGTTAATGCTTTTAGAGAGTTGTACCGTGTAGACCCCGGGGAGCACCATGATTCCGGATGTAAGATTCTTCGTTGCATCAGCTGCCGAAGTTCTGACCTGGTCTACATCAGGATAGGTAAGATCCCAATAGACACGGTTAATCCCTTTTTTAGGACTGGTGCGCACTTCGTCTACCCTATTGCCATTTGCATCCCGCACGGTGAAGATTAAGAATGGTTTGTCTTCTTCCCCTTCTGCTTTTAGCTGATCATAGCTGGGATAATACACCGTTTCCCCATCTTTTCGTTTTGCTTTTTCTTCTTGCTCCCGGCTGGCTTTAGCTGTTTTGATTCCATCCTTCATGTAAAAGGTGAATGCTGCACCAAAGGTGGGATTGGTTCCTAAATAGAAATCCTCCCCTTGAAAGCCTTTTGGTCCTAACCAGCCAATGGTATTTGAAGCGGCAATTGGACTAAATGGAGCATACTGGAAGGCATCCCGGACTGAAAACAGATGTGCTTCTTTTTCCTGCACTTCTTTTGCAAACTCCCGGAGTGCGGAGTAGTCATCCATGATATAAAAACCGCGCCCAAAGGTGGCTAGTACAAGGTCTTTTTCCCGTTCCTGGATGTTGATATCGCGGACAGCAACAGTTGGGAGTCCGGAACTTAGTTTCTTCCACCAGTCCCCGTCATTCAGCGTGGCATAAGCTGAAAATTCAGTTCCAACAAAGAGTAATCCGGCAACTTCAGGATCTTCGGCGATTGCATATACCGATCCTCGTTCCGGAAGGTTAGCAGCAATGGACTTCCATGATCGCCCAAGGTTTTTACTCTTCAAAAGATAGGGCTTAAAATCACCGTTCTTATGATTGTTAAACGCGGCGTATATCACATTTTTGTCATGAGCAGAAGCCACAATCTCGTTTACATAAGTCATATCGGGCACATCGGGAAAGGAATCCATCTTTTTCCAGGTATTCCCTCCATCTTCCGAAATATGAATGAGTCCGTCATCGGTACCGGCAAAAAGGAGGTTCTCATCCAAGGGCGATTCCGCAAGGGCTACAATATTTCCATACGGTGTGGTAGAGGCATTTTTAGCAACGGCATCCATCGGCCACACCTTACCCATCACTTCTAAGGTATTGCGGTCAATACCCCGGGTTAAATCTCCGCTGATTTCCTCCCAGCTTTGTCCACGGTCATTACTTCGGTGTACACGATCGGATGCATAGTACAACCGCTTATGATCGTGAACACTTACGAAGAAGGGTGAATCCCAGTTCCAGGTATAGGAATAGTCGCCAGCAGGTGGTTGAGGAATAATGTTGGTCGCTTCTCCACTTTGTTTATCGAAACGGTACAGGTTGCCATACTGATACTGGCTATATACGATGTTCGGATCCGTGGGGTCTACATGAGGTTCGAACCCATCACCCAGTAAGGTTACCATCCAGTTGCGATTGGTGATTCCGGTGGTTTCGGTTGTACGTGATGGTCCGCCAAATGTGAAGTTATCCTGGGTGCCACCATATACATTGTAGAAGGGGTAATCATTATCTACGGCCACTTTATAAAACTGGGTCACCGGTAGGTTTGTGAAAAATCTCCACGTTTTTCCCCGGTCATAGCTTTCGTACACGCCGCCATCATTACCATTCAACAGATAGTTTGGATCATCCGGATTAATCCATAACGCATGATTATCAATGTGTTTGTTTGCTTCTCCAACGTTTTTAAAACTCTTTCCACCATCGTCGGAAACACCCGCATACGTGTTCATTACATACACTAAATCTACATCTACCGGGTCCGCAATCACTTCATTGTAGTAGTTTCCACTTGCCGTATAGCTACTTCTTCTTTCCCACGATTCACCCCGATCGGTGGAGCGGTAGAATCCGCCTTTTCCCGTTTTGGCTTCCACTACGGCATAAACTACATCCGGATTAACGGGTGAGATATCCAGTCCAATCCGGCCTACATCACCGGATGGAAGTCCTTTCATAGCTTTCCGGAAGGTTGCTCCGGCGTCAGTCGACTTATACACGGCAGATTCAGGTCCACCACTGATATAGGTAAAAACATGGCGCCGGCGCTGATGAGCCACCGCGTAGATCACATCAGGGTCTCTTGGATCCATGTGCACTTCATGGATTCCGGTATGTTCACTGATTTCCAGAACGTTGTTCCAGGTTTTACCACCATCCGTAGTTTTATAAAGTCCTCTGTCCCCACCTTCACTCCAAAGAGGACCCGTTGCAGCCACATAAACTACGTCGGAATCCCGGGGGTCAATAGCGATCATCCCGATATGCTCGGAATTTTTAAGCCCCATGTGCTTCCAGCTTTTTCCTCCATCCACAGATTTGTACACGCCGTCCCCATAGGCCACACTGCGCTGGTTGTTATTTTCGCCGGTCCCCACCCATACTACGTTATGGTTGTTTGGGTCCATCTCAACCACTCCAATGGAATAGGAGCCCTGTCTATCGAATACGGGCTTAACGCTGATGCCACGGTTGGTAGTTTTCCAAACCCCGCCAGCTGCAGTGGCGATATAGATTTCGCTGTGGTTATCCGGGTTTACTGCAAAATCAGAAATACGTCCTGATGTAAATGCAGGACCGATGGACCGGAATTTCAGGCTGCTCCATGCTGTTTTATATCGAACATCAGGTGCTTCTTCCTGAGCATGTGCAACGCCAGTTGTCATTCCGATCCCAAGAAATAAGATCATGAAAAGGGTGATGTATTTCCCCATCGTTTTATCCAGTTTTAGTTATCGTTATCTCCGAGTTAATGAGCGTTTGAAACGATACCTAAATCCGGAAGGAATTTCCTGCGGAATTTCGACTTTAGTTCAAATCGAGAAAGTAAATATTAGCTGCTTCTTTAAGTTCTTCGCCCAGGTTGCCGTCATACTGAAAGCTGTATAACATCCATTCTTCGTTTGGTCTATAGAATAAGAACGTAAATCTAATGGGTTGACGGTCATATTTTACCAAATAGCTTTGCAGAGCAAAACTGTCCCCTAATTTCTTCTCAACAATTAACTCATAGCCGTAGTATGTACCCACATAATCTTCGTTCAATCCGCTGATTTGGCTCTTCAAGTTTGCTAAAGCGTCAGCAGCTCGTGATATCCATTTATTTGACGCGTATAAACTATCAATCGCATCATCGCTCCCTTTGTTTTTGTAATTCTCAAAAAAGCGTTCAGCAATTTGAGTAGGTACATCCTGAGCTTTAAGCTCGCTTGTTGCCAAGGTGAATAATCCAATAATTAGTAAAAAAGAAAAAGATTTAGCCTTCATATAATTGAGATTTTTTGATTCGCGAAGCTAGGAAAAATGAATGTTAAAGATTGCGAATAAATAAATCGTATGATCTCTAAAGATTTTGTGCATTCTATTGACGCGAATGCGCGGTAAACATTCAAACATCGTTCTTCTTCCGCTATCCTTCCTTTTTAAGCACCTCATATTCTCCGGTTTTCAGCCCGGGTAAACCAAGTTCTTTTCGCAGTTTGTTGGATAGCTCAAGGTCTTCGATTACGGGTGGTCCCATCTGCATGGTTTCAGGATTAAACACCTGATTTGTGCCATACAGTTGAGGTTTATTCAGCACCTTGATCCGGATATTATCTACAAACATTGCATACTTTTTCGCGGACATTCTCCCGGCAAGAACCTCCGGTTTAAGCAAATCCGACATTTCATCGAGGTAGGCCTCGGGGTCAAGCTCTATGGGAGGATGAAGTAAAAGGGGATAAAGCAGATCGGTGGAATGTTCTAACCGTTCTTCTGAGGGATAGCCATATTGGTGAATAATACGTTTAAGATCGCCGTAGTTTTGATAATCCAGTGCATGTTGTAATGCCCAAAGGGAATCAATCTGAGGATCGGATAGGGTTTGTTCAGTGGATCGCTTAAACGCGAGGTATGCATCCACATCACCTGCTTCTGCGAGTTCCCGGTACTGCGCTAGTTTAGACGAATCAAGTGTTCCCAGGGAAATTGCTCTTCGGTAGCGTTCATCCATATCTGCCATCGAGTTAAGCTGCCGGATGAGTTCCTGCTTTTGTTCGGGACTCATCTGTATAGAAATTGGGCCCTGTGTTTTGTTCTTAGATGCACAGCCAAAAGAGCAGAGAATGAGGATAAGTATGAAGATGAAATGCGAGATGTTCATGCTGTTGTTAAACCGGGATTGGACATTCTTTTTACTAACTGCCGGGATATGATGTTGTGAAACGGCTTGATGAGGCCGAAGTATAGCCGCCCCATAGTATTTTTAAACCGCACATGCGTAGTCAGTTCCACAAAAACGGAATCACCTTCCCGCTTTTGTTCAATCACAATTCGAAAGTCGAGGTGTTTATCGTCCTGTCCAAGCACAATACCGTGCTCTGATTTATCACATACCTTAAACAATCCGAATTCCTCTCCCATCTCAAATGAAGAGGTCAAAAGAATGTGCTCCCTGTTTTCCGGTATCTGGCTGGTTTTGAGTCCAAACCAGCCAACCAGACGGTTCCGAATACGCATCAGAAGCAAAACCCAGCTCGGTGCGGCCAGAAAGAAAGCTCTGGCATAGACTTCAATAGGTAATAGGTGATCGGATTCTGCCTTAGCACGGTAGCTGTCGGTATAGGTATATGGATCAGGCACCAAACTGCCGTAAGTGATGATCGACATGTTTTCTGGCCCAGATTCCGACTTGTTGCCTGTTCATCGCCCTGAAAAAAGGGTGAACAAAACCATCGTAATACGTTTTTGGTAAGGTAGGATACTTCCCAAGCAGTGAAATCCACTCTTCCGTTAAGGCTCCAAAGTCTTCGGTTACGGTCTTTTCACTGAACTTCAAGTCGGGATGGGTAGGACTGTTTTTACCAAATGGTTTATCATCTTTGGTGTCTGCGTTTAGCGCCATTTTTCCAAAGATTCTGCCAATAAAGACACTCTTAAAGGGCTTTTCACGGAGCAGGAGCCGCTCATTTTCAATACAGTGCTTCAGCATTTGTTTGGCATTCATTTTTCCCCAGGCTGCTGTTGATGCTTCAGTAAGATGATCTATTCTGAGGATAAATTGCTCTGTGATGTGAGGTTCGAATATCGTGTTCATATCAGGACTCCAGCAGGGTTTTTAGGCGATCCATACCCAGTTGATTGGTTTGCTCGATTTCTGACGTTACCCCGAAGGCACCCAGCATCATTTTTTCCAATACCGAGCTTGGCATTTCAAAAGTTTGCACCACTTCTATACCCGTATCTTTAGCAGTAATGGAATAGGCGAAGGTGGGATTGCTTTTAAAGGGCTTTGTGATGGTACAATTCATAACCAACGACGAATTACCTGAAACCTCCGTTAACTCCTGGAATCCTTCCCCTTCTTCGTCAACGCCAACCCAGTAAAAACGGGAGCCGGTTTCCCCATCCTCTCCGGTAGTCCAGTTTTTTTGATTAGGATCTGTTACCAGGAAAGGTGACCACTCCGGAAAGCGATCAAAGCTGGAAAGGACCTGGTACACCTCACCTTGGGAGGCATTTATAACTGTACTGCTTGTAATGGAAATGGGGCTGCTTATAAATCCCAGTAGTACAATGGACGAGACCACTGCAAATAATGATATCCCGATTTTTTTAGCTGTCTTCATAGTGGTATTCGATGTGATTAATGTTCCATGGGTACAATATTGCGCACCTCTACAGAACCGCCCATACCTAAAATGGGGCAGCCCTTGGCCAACTCGCTGGCTTCTGCAATAGAATCAGCAGTGATCACCATATATCCTCCCAATGTTTGATTATCCAGAACGGCAATGCCTTCATCTGTTGATTGATCGGGATGGACGTTGATCCCTTCGAACCCAAGTTCATTCGTTGAGACCAGTTTTCCGGCGGAGGCTATTCCACCAATAAAAGCACCCCATAATTGTTGCTGTTCCTGTTGTTCCGCTTCCGTTGGCTGGTATTCAGCGTTGGGGGTAAAGCGAAAAGCAAGTAAGTATTCCTGAGCCATGATGTAAGCATATTGATTGATGTTGCTTCACGATGATAGACTCGATTGGGAAGAAAAAATAATTCACTACCCCTGAAAAAAGACCTTTTGGAACCAATGGGACGTTTTGATTTCGAAGAACTGTACACTGTTTATATCAAAAAAGAGGGCGTTTGGAAAAAACTAGAGCTGAGCTTTGAATTCTTTAGGCGAAGTACCGGTATGCTTTTTAAAAACCCGGTAGAAGCTGCTTTTGGATTTGAATCCACAATCAAGGGCTAATCCTGATATGGAATAGTTGGAGTATCTGCCTGTTTTGAGTTTTTCGATAAAGCATTGAACCCGGTACTCATTGATGAAGTCGTAGAAATTCGTTTTCAGATGCTTGTTCAGCAGGTAAGACAGTTTTTTATCGGTTAAACCAATCTGTTCAGCTAACTCACTTAAGGAGAGATCGGGGTTTAAATAATATTGATGGGTTCGGATGACTGTTTCCAGGTTCTGCTTAAGAACATCCACATCTTTTTCTTTAATCCGGTTTACAGCCGGTACTGGTTTTTTCTTAAGGGTGGTATTATTCATCCACTGGAAGGAAAAAATAAGGAGGAGCCCTAAAAGCGCAAATCCAACACTATAGAATGGTATTTTAGCGACCGTATCTGGTTCAGCATCGTCACCCGAAGGCTGGTTTTTATTCAATCCGTTATGATTCAAAGCCTCAAGAATTAGGGCTCGTTTAATCTCAAGCTCCTCATTCTCACTTAGAATCTCTTCTTCGAGGGCAATAACGTTGGTTTGAGCCACCCGATACGATTCCAGTGCATTCATCTGCTCAAATAGCTTCATCTGAATGCTGTATGCCTTACTTAATTCTTTTTTAAGGTCCAGTTTCTCTGCAATCGGTATTGCCGTGTTTAACAGGGTCTCGGTTTTTCCCCGATCGTTTTGCATGAGTGCCAGTTCAGCACGTTCCACCAGGGTTTCCAGTAAACCCAACTCGTCATTCTGTTGATAATTAAGCTCATAAGCAGCGGTAAGAAACTCGTCTGCCTTTCCAAACTCCAGCTTCTTTTTATACAGAGCACCTAATTCGTAGAACACATCTGGTTTTACATCATTGAAGCTCTCATCAGAGAGGATGTTAGCATCCAGAAAGTAGGTTTCCGCCTGATCATACTCTCCCAGTTCTGATAACAGAGAACCTATATTTACCTTGATATGTATGATCTGCTCTTTGTTGTAGTTCTCTAAAAAATAGGATTCCGTATCGATGAAGAAGGGAAGAGCTTCTGAATAAAACCCATTTTGCTTCAGCAGAAAACCAAGATGGTGATCAAGGATCGATTTTCTTAGTACATCGCCTTTTTCAACATAGTATGCCCTCGCCGAAAAAAAAATCTCAAACGCCCTGGATGGATTACCGGTTCTGTTGTAAGAAACCGCTTCTTGTATGCGAAAGCCATAGCAGTTGTTAATCGTACTGTAATCTTCGCAGTTATCCATAAAACTGTCATAGATCTCCAGTGATTTTTTGTAGTTCCCCTGCCTTTGATACGTAACAGCTATTCTGTTTTTGTTTATGATAACCGCATTGTTATAATCGATTAACTCAGCAATGCGCAAAGAGGAATAAAGATGTTCCCGAGCTTCCTCATAATTACCAAGAACCGTGTTTGCTTTCCCAATTTCACTGCTGGTTAGTACGAAAAGAGTGGAGTCTTTGCGTTGAGTACTTATCTCCAGTGTTTCATTAAGAAGCTCAAAAGCATGACTCAAATCACCATAGATCCGGTATGTCTGGCCCACATAAAAAAGCAATTCTCCTTTTTTTTCAGGAGCTATTGTCATTGATAAAGCCTCCTCGGAAAGCTGAATGGCAATTGGATTGTATGCTTTGTTATATCTGGTGAGGAACTCGATGATTAAATCGACTTTTTGCTCTCCTTTTGACTGCTCAATCTCTTTCTTCAGCCGATAGGCTTCGGGGTTTAGCGTTTGGCTAAGTAGCCCTTCAGAACCAAAAACGAAGAATACGGATAAGACGAAATAGAATAAAACGTTCATTGGCCATTCTAAGTTTTGAGCGATATCTCTGGTTATAAACAGACTGAAAAATTGAAGCGTAAGTCTATATTAATTATTGGTATGAATAGTTTGTTGTGTTCGTATACCCTTATCGAAACTCCTATTATTATACTAAAATTGAAGTGAGATCGATAAAAGGAATCAAAAATAGAACGACGAATCTCTGCGACTTTTACTACGCCTGGTGAGTCTTATAGGTGTTAGCGCGCAACATGAATTCCAAAATTTCTTTTGAGTGAAGAATTCTGAATTTACCAACTTATTGAACCCCCATTACAACGATGCCGTGAATTATTGTCGGGCATTGTGTGCGGGGAAAGGGATATCGGAAGCCGAGGATATCATCCAACAATCGCTGTTAAAAGCTTTTGAGGCTCATTCCAGGCTAAAAGACCCGTCAAAGTTTCGAAGTTGGTTTTTTCAAATCATCACCCGGACATTTTACGATTCGGTTCGGAGGCCTTTTTGGAGCAGGTTTGTGTCGCTAAACGAACAGGCAGGCACAGAAGCATTTCAGGTATATGAACCTTCTTATTTTGAAGACAACCAATGGTTGATTGGAGGGCTGAGTCAGCTTTCCAATAAAGAACGGGCAGCTATTCTGCTATTCGAAATAGGTGGGTTTTCCATACAGGAAATCACACAACTGCAGCAAGAAAAGAGCGAGTCGGCTGTAAAATCGAGGTTAAGTCGTACTCGGAAGAAATTGAAGGAGTTCATGGAAGCCAGTAGCAAGGAGGCAGACGCCTCACGTGGTACTGGATCAGCGCAACATAGCACTAAAGACCTATACCATGAGACTTCTCAAGTTATCAATGAATCAAAATCCATGGGGTAATCGCATGAATATCTCTGATGAATGGAACAGATTACGACAACAAGAGCATACCAGCTCTTTTGAAAACTTGGGTTCATGGTTAAATGAACACCAACCCAAACCCAAGAAAATGAAGACGATCTATAAAGTTGCGGCCTCTATCGTATTAACGGCCAGTGTATTAGTAGCCTGTAGTATTCCAGTAGAACAGGAAGAAGAAATCGGATATATGATTAAAGGAATCTCCGAATCCGGTGCGAATACGCTCAGAAACAGCCTGAGTGCCTTACCTCAAAAAGAGCTTTCTCAGATTAGCATTAACCAGGTTCTTATCGATAACATCGAAAAAGATGGCGATAAGGAAGAAGTATACCTGACGGAGATGGTGATGGTATTAGCAGAAGCGGATTACGAGGCAGCGGTGGAGAAAAGAGATAGGATTGCCGCGTTAGCACCCTATCAAAAGCTGGAGATTCTGCCCATAGAAGAAAAAATCAAAATGCCATTTTATGAAAAGGCGTTAAGCACCGTAGATATAAAGCTTGTTCGTGAAATACCGGATTCAGTGATCGTTGAGCGGGTTGATGAATTTCTGAAAGAGCACAGTTCCGTTTCCGGAAACGCAAAAGTTTCTACCGATAGCGATGGTCAGCGGGTAGTGGAAATCATCGTAGAAGAATTAGATACGTCTTCCAGTCTGGAGATTAAGCATCCGTATCAAAATGGAATCAGCCCCCGGATCAGCATTTCAAAGCTGGACAGTCTTTCGCTTAAAGAAATAAAGGAACGGCAGGTAGAACAAGTGAAAGAAGTGAAGGTGATCCGTCAGAATAATTAGGAAGTTCCACGTGGTATTCTTTCGAAAGGAATCTCTCCTTGTACTGGGCATCATGTTCGTCAGTTTGAACATCGATGCCCAGATGTTAAACAAAGAAGGACTCATTGGTAAGTCCCTTCCGGAATCGTTTTCGCTCCGGTTGTTACAGGCACCAGATACCGTTTTAGTTAACAGCAATGTACTGAATGGTCATGTAGTGGTACTCGAGTTTTGGGGTACCTGGTGCGCGCCCTGCATTAAGACGATTCCACACATGAACGAGTTGGTGCATGCTTTCAGGGATGCGCCAGTCACGTTCATCTCTATCACAGACGAAAGCAAGGCGATTGTACAACGCTTTCTGAAACGAAAAAAGATGAGTAGCTGGATTGGGCTCGACCTGGACCGTGAGTTAACAGAGTGGGCAGAAATTTCCAGCTATCCTACGGTGCTGGTGCTGGATACGAACGGCATAGTACAGGAAGTGATGAATCCGGACCAGCTGGATATATCAACTATTGAAACCTATTTAGATAATACAACAAACAATGAAGAAAATGATTAATCGCAGTTGTCTAACGATCTTATTATTGACGGCCTGGTGCCAGGTCCAAGCCCAAACCGATAGTGTTAAAACCATAACCGTCGGATCTGCTCAGAATGCAAACGCTATGGTAATTAACACAAGTGCTGCTGTAACCACATCCGATACCGAGACACCCGCCCCGGTTTATTATGTTAAGCTGACCGAGTCGGCAGTGAATCAGTCTTTGGGCGGTTTTCATGCACCGGCTATGGGCATCATAAAAAAACAGGGAACCTCTTTGAGAGAGTTGGTGGCAGATGCCTACAGTATCTCGCCAACGCTGGTTTTTGGTGAAGAAGAGGTAATTCAAGTTCTTTATGATGTGGATGTAAAACTGCCCCGAAACCAGGCAGAACTTGTGCAAGGTATGCTGCAGTCGGCCATTAAAGAACACCTTGGAGTTGAGGTTCAGTCAGAACCGAAAGTGGTCGATTATTATGAGTTAACCGCACCTAATGGGGTGAGCAAAGAGTTATATCGATCAGAAAGTACCAAAAGCAGGGCAAGTAATGATGAGGGAGTCTTAACCGCATCGGGGAGGACCATTGATTCCTTTTTTATTCGGGCTCTGGAACGTGCGCTGGGTGTCCAGGTGCTGAATAAAACAGGTCTGGAAGAAAAATATGACTATCAGTTATACTGGGATGCCGAAGAACCTGAATCCATTATTTCTGCCCTCGAAGAACAACTGGGATTGGTTCTGGTGAAGATTTCCAAAGAGAGAGACGTGCTTGTAGTAAAGTAGACCTCCTGGTTTACGATCAGAAGTTCATATCTACCTGCCCTTTGAATAAGGCAGGTAGGTTCTGCAGATAGTTATAGGGCCATCAGCTATCGAGGTAAGCAGAATACATCCATACCAGTTTTTCCTGCTCCCGGATATAATCACTCATTTGTGCGTTGGTGCCTTCATCGCCCATTTCAGCAGAAAGATCAAGGATATGTCTCTGTTTGATCAGCAGTGTTTTATAAGCGTCCAGAATTTCTTCAATGGCTTTAGTGCCGTCAGATACATCGTTACTTTCAGCTATTTCTGACTTGCCCAAATAGTCTGAGAATCTATGCTCAGGTACATAGGCAAGCGTAAGAATACGTTCTGCAACTTCATCGATTTTCACGAATAAGCTATTGTAGAGTTCTTCGAATTTTGAATGAAGTTCGAAAAACTTATCGCCCCGGATATTCCAATGATATCCTCGTGCATTTTGATAAAACACCGAGTAGTTGGCAAGCAGGTCATTAAGAAGGCCGGCCAGGTGTTCACTTTTTTGAGTATCCAGTCCTATTCGGTTTGTTGGGTTTGCAGACATTATGCAACCGTTTGTTTTGAGGTGTTATTGATTTGGCTTATTGGTATACACTGCAGATGCAGCTTATCGCTTATGCTCCGGGCTATCGAAACCAGCTTTGCACCCGGCCTCCCATTCATCAGGTAAATTTCCATAGGCTGGAACGCCACCCTGATCTTTTAACATCCGGGCCAGGTGGAGACAGTTCCATACGAGAAAGGTGGTATTTCTATTGGTGAAATCGTTTTCCGGGCCGCCAGATCCTTCGTCACGGTAGGATGGTCCGGGTCCGGCTTCACCCATCCATCCGGCATCGGCCTGAGGAGGAACGGTATACCCGATGTGAGACAATGAAAACAGGATATTCATCGCGCAGTGTTTAACTCCATCCTCGTTTCCTGTGATAAGTGTAGCTCCCACTTTCCCGTAATCCCGATATTGTCCCTTTTCATTGAATTGGTGGGTGTAGCCATACATGCGTTCAAGGGTACGGTTACAAACCGATGATTTTTCACCTAACCATACCGACGTACAAACAATGACGATGTCGCTGGCATCAATTTTTTGTTGAATCATGGGCCAGTCATCCCGGTCCCATTCCGGAGTTGCCGACATATCGAGACCTAACCCCGCAGGAATTTCGTAATCCACAGGACGGATAATTTCAGACTGTACCCCATTGGCATCGAAAATGCGCTGTGCAACTTTGATTAATCCCTCGGTATGAGATAAAACCGGTGTTCGGTTGAGGGTACAGTTCAAAAACAGGGCCGTTAAGTCATCGTATTTGGCTGGTGGATTCTCGCACTGTTTTTCAATCTTGTTGCTCAGTTGTTCTGACATATCAAACCTGATTTTTCATTTCTATGTTGATGGTATACAATCGCCAGGCAGGCATACGGAATGTATTGCGTTTATCGTGTCGCACCAAACCCGACCTTGTTCTTTTCAAAAACGAATCAGATTGCCCAGTTCCACATGTCGACCCGTTCTGCTTCGTAAGCCGAGTGTGGTTTGCTCATATGCTAAAGGAAAACCAGACACCTTTTTCAGCAGTTGATTAAGCTTATGCAAAGGGAGTTGAGGCGAGTAAGTATTCAAGACAAAAAACCGATGCTCGGTGTCAAGAATCTGCATAACGGAAGCCAGTAAATCCGGCAAATCCCGTTCCAGTTTCCAGTTTTTTCCCTTTTTCCCCATTCCGAAAACGGGAGGGTCAAGGATCACACCCTGAAACCGTTCACCTCTGCGCACACACTTTTGCACAAAGGTGCGGGCATCTTCCACAATCCATCGGATGGTGGTTATGTCGTTCAGCGTAGCATTTTCTCTGGCCCAGTCCACCACGGATTTCGAGGTGTCTATATGGGTTACGGAGGCGCCCTGTACTGCAGCCACCACACTGGCGGCACCGGTATAAGCAAAGAGGTTCAAAACCTGGACCGAGTCGTTCTGATATGATATTTGATTACATCGACGGGCGATGTATTCCCAGTTAACAGCCTGCTCGGGAAATACGCCCAGATGCTTAAAGATGACTGGTTTCAGGCTTAGTTTTAGAGGGTGTTTTCCCAAAGGATAACGGATAACCTGCTCCGGTACCGATGAAGACCAATACCCGGTTTGGCCTTTTTGTTCAATAAAGCGACTGGAAGCAGCATCCCATAGTTCAGGGTTTGTTTTCGGCCAGTTGGCGGCTACCTCGGGGCGATCGGCTACTATGCTACCAAAACGCTCCAGTTTACGACCTTCACCACAATCCAGAAGCTCATAATCTGTCCACTGTTCAGGATACTTCATTCAATTCATCAATAGATAGGCTAATCTGAAATGGAGGTCTTTAAAACTCACTCCCGAGCGGTTTATGGCAAAGGCAATGATCATATCATGTTCTTTATTCATGATAAACATGGTGCTTCCACCCATTGAGCCACCGGTATGCCCCACCCATGTAGAACCGTCCCTTTCCCAGGTGCTCCAACCCATTCCATAACCCGTTTCTCTTCCGTTTGTTAATATTAAAGGGGTGGTGAGGTCCTTTTGTACGGATGATGGTTGAAAATCAGTACTCAGATATGCTCGGCCAAACCGGATCATATCTTCGGTCGTACCTACAAATCCACCACCCGCCCATTTGTAGGAATTGTCCACAAAATCGGCCTCAACATTCTGATTATTTCGATATTCATAGAATGTAGTAAGGTGGGGTATAGTTTGATTGCTCCATTCCGGCACGGTGCTCTTCATTCCTAATTCATCAAATACTTCCCGGGTTATGAACTCCAGGAATGCTTCTCCGGAAGCTCCCTCAATAACAGCGCTAATCAGATTCCATCCATAGGAAGAGTATCGGTAGTCGGTTCCGGGCTCGAAGAGTAAGGTGTCGTTTTCAAAGATTTCAAGGCCTTCATCTACCGTGGCATAAAAACGTTTACTTATAAACTCAGAGCCCCGGTAATGCCGTATACCGGCGGTATGTCCGGCCAGCTGGCGTACACTGAAGTCATGGCGTTTCTCCGGAAAGTCGGGTACATACGCATATACTGAACTATCGGGATGGATCACTCCATCCTCCATTAATTCTCCAAGAGCTGCGGCTGTGTATGTTTTAGACACACTACCTACCCTGAACTTTGTATTGGATGGATCTACCGGAGTTCCCGCCTCAATATCCGAATACCCAAAGCCTTTGCTAAATACTAACCCGTCTTTATAGAACACGGAGATACTCATACCCGGAATATTTTGATCCTGTACATAGAAGGAAACCAGGGAATCGACCTGTGCAATCTGGCGCGGGGTAACCTGTGCGTATATGATTCCCGGGGTACTGGTGAGGAGAAAAAGAATCAGTAATCGTTTCATGATCGGGTTGGTTTTGTTTTGTTTAGCTTTGTTTTATTTAGCAAGAGTTTGATGTGAGGGACAGCCACCTATTCAGATGAAATCCAATGCTTGTTGTATATCGCTGATAATATCATCGGAGTGTTCGATGCCTATCGATAAACGAACCATTTGTTCACTGATTCCAAGCTCATTCCGCTCTTCCGGGTCAACACCTGCATGTGTCATAGACGCTGGATGTTGAGCCAGCGATTCGGTACTTCCAAGACTTACCGCCAGTTTTATCAGCCTGGTATGATTTAAAAAAGTAAAGGCCTCTTTTTCTCCGCCTTTTACCTCAAATGAGATCATTGCCCCTGATGATTCACACTGTCTGTTAAAAATCTCATACTGCATTCCGTCCGATTCGGTCAGGTGCCCCAGGTACCACACCTTGTCCACTTTTGGATGTGATTTGAGGAAATCGGCTACTTTTCGCGCATTTTCAAGTTGCTTGGTCATGCGTACTTTAAGGGTTTCCAGGCTTCTCATTAACAGCCAACCGGTCCATGGTCCGGCCATGTTTCCCATGAATGTTCGCAATCCTTTTAAACGCCGAATCAATTCTTTACTTCCTAAACAGGCTCCGGCTATTACATCGCTATGCCCTCCGATGTATTTCGTAGCCGAATACAAGACCAAATCTGCCCCATGCCGGATTGGGTTCTGCCAGATAGGACCTAAATAGGTATTATCAACAGCCACAACCGGTTTATATTCATCGGTGGCAAAATCAGCCGCTAACTGGCTTGCGGCCGAAATATCGAACAGGCGGTTGGTGGGATTAGCCGGTGTTTCCAGATAGATCATGGCAAGCCGATTTCCCTTAGCTTCCTTCCTGATTTTTGCCTTTATCTCTTCATTCGTAGAGAACGCGTCATAGCATAGTATTTTTACTCCCCATTCCGGTAAAATATGTTGAATAAAATGAGAAGTTCCGCCATACAAAGGATTGCTGTACAGCAGTATATCTCCCGGGCGCAGAAACTCCAGAAAACAGGTGGTGATTGCAGACATACCGCTTTCAAAAACGGCGCATTCTTCGGCATCATCCCATAAACAAAGACGGTTTTCTAAGATTTCCAGATCCGGATTGTTCAGACGAGAGTAAATGAGACCCAGTTCTTCCTTATCTGCTTTATCCCTGATGCCATAAGCCACTTCGAAAAAAGCTTTTCCATCTTCCGCTGTTTTGAACTCAAAGGTGGACGTTTGAAAAATCGGACATTTTATAGCCCCTTCAGAGAGCTCCGATTTATATCCGTAAGACATCATCCTGCTTTCAGGTTTGAATGAGAAGGAATCGTTACTCATGATATACCACCTTTAGTTTCTTAACCCAATGGTAGGTAACAAGTTGAGTTAAACACAAATACAGAAAAGGATTATCAATCATTGAATGTGTTCAAGTTGTAAAATCGGATCGCCAATGGACGAGAAGGCCTGACTCGCGGAGTACGATTAATACACCTGAATAGAAAATGAAGCAGAAAAGGGTGTGTCCGGATCTAATTTCAGGATGCCCTCTTTGTCGGTCAGTTTTTGATTATGAGTAATAGAATCAGCGATGCCTAACCATGGTTCGATGCAGACAAAATCGGCATTAGGTTTTGCCCATATTCCCAGGTAAGGGAAATCGTTGAAGTGCACAGACAGCACCGCCCCCTTCTTTTTGTGGCATAGGTTAACCGATCGGGATTGCAAGGTTTTAAAGATCAAAGCGTCCCTGTTGAACAGATTCTTATGAAGGGGTAACTGGTTGCTGTTATCTAACACCCGTTCGGTGCGGTCGCTAACCAACCCTGATTCCATGTCCAACAACCAGGTATCCGCATGCTCAGGATGTTCAAACTCAATGAAGTAGTCTTCATACGATTCGTCTTTAAAAAGTGGGCATCGGAATCCCGGGTGCCCACCAATGGAGAAATACATGGGCTTTGATCCGGTGTTTGCCACCTCGTGGCTTACTTCAAGTTGGGAGCCTTGTACGCGGTAGCGGATTCGAAACTCATACTCGAACGGGTAGTTCGCTGACAAGGCATCTCCGGATGAAAGCAGAAACTGAATGCTGTCTTCCGATTGTGCTTCTACGGTCAGCTCTTCGTTATGGCGGATAATGCCGTGTTTAGGCATGGTATACCAGTTTTCATCATACCAGAACCGGTTTTCCTTTAAAGCACCTATGATGGGAAATAATACCGGGGCATGACTCCCCCAAACCTGGGGATCGGCCTGCCAGAGGTATTCTGTTTTGGTGTCGATGGTTTGTATGGAGCAGAGTTCAGCGCCCTTTTCTAGTACCTCCACCTTAAGCTTTGACGATTGAATGGCGTACTTCATGGTGTTACTCCATAGCCTCTAGTACACGTTTCACAATGCCATCTTTAGCATCGTTTGTAATCCAGCGGGCAACGATGACCAGGTTATGCTCAGGATCGCAATAGACCATATTTGTTCCGGCGCCCACATGTAGAAAAGCCGTTTCCGGTGCACTGGGCAGCTGCTTTTGATCCGTATTCAGGAACCAGTTCATGAAGCCGTAATCTGTTTTTACATCGGTTGGAGTCAGGGATTTTGTCACCCAGTCTTCACTTAGTATTTGCTCGTTATTCCACATTCCCCGGTTTAAAGTAAGCAGCCCAAACCGCGCCTGATCACGCGCACTCAAAAACATACCTCCTCCCCAATGTCCCCCACCACTTGGCACCTGTACCATCCGACCATCCAGAACAATCCAGGAGTTTTCATATCCGTGCCAGCGCCAGGTAGGCGAAGCGCCGATTTTATCCATTAGGTTGGCCTTGAGAAAAGCAGGCAGGGGCGTTCGAATCACATTGGTTGCCGCAAGAGCAAGGAGATTAACCCGTACATCGTTGTATTCCCACACGGTTCCGGGTTCATTTTTTGGCCGGTTCAACCATTCCGAACGGTTTCGGGATGGGCGGTCGGCCCAGTCCGGCTTGCCCCACAGGGTGCCTTCCCAATCGGAGGTTTGGCGAAGCAGGTGATCCCAGGTGATGCTGCTGTTATGCTCACTCTTAAAAGGCTCCATCATCTTTTCTTCTCCTAACCGCTCAGCCTTTCGATGGCCCCTGACTTCTTCTACCACCAATATTGGTGCCATATACTCATCCACGGTGTCGTATACATCCCGGATCAATCCCCGGTCGTAGGCTAACCCTACCGTAGCCGACAAGAAGCTTTTAGAAACGCTAAAAGTCATATCAACCCGAAAAGGTTCTCCCCATTCCGCCACGATATATCCATCTTTGATAATAATACCGGTTTGCTCTCCTCTTGTTTTGAAGGGACCTACACCATCTCCAAAAGGTTCTCGTCCAAAGCCCAGGTAGTGATTCTCTTCCAGGTTACGCGGGCTTTGACTTTCCTGAGACTGCGCATACTCTATGGCAGCCTGAAGTTTTTCCGGATTGAATCCGGCTTCTTGTGGGGTCTTATTCTCCCAATTGCCCCAGGAACCGGGAAAATAGGACTGACCAAAGCCAGCAGCGGAGATTGAAAAAAGGAGGGTAAGCGCAAAGAGAAATCGTTTCATAGCATAGCACCAGATGTTGTATGCGCGTAAGGTACCAAACTTGTTTAATAGCACAAGCCTACATAGCCAGACCGATTCGGTTTTTTACTTCCTTTACCCGACGACGGGAGACGCCGTCTTCAGAAGGAACCAGACTGACTATAAATGATCTCGAACGAGTATACTTTTTGCCCGAAATATGATACTCAAAGAATCTTATGTCGTTGAGATTTTTATATGACAGTTCGGTTTTGTCTTCCTCTATAGTCAAATGAAATAACTATTTTGATTTAACTCATGTGCTTGATGTAGTTTCCTGAATTTGCTTTATTTGGCATGTATAATTGTTTGACTTTGGACTAAGGGGTGTATTTGATAAATGAAAAAAACCAAAGCCAATGGTGGATATAGATAGAGCTACTTTTATACTTGAAAAAAATATCATGACTATTCATTCTGTATCGGGGTGGGCCGCATTAATGGGGTACAAGTGCGAGAAGTATTTTGCCCGAAAAGTAAAGGCGCATCACGATAAAGCTCCATATGCACTTATTATTGAGAAAAAAGTAGAGCGAATAAAGAAGGAACTGGAAACCTCACCCGAAAAGAGCCTTTACCATATTGCGAGTGATTTAGGCTTCGCAGATGATAATGCTTTTTACAAATTTGTTAAACGCCATACCGGTAAGACTCCGGGTCAGCTGAAATGGGAGAGTAAAATGGGAGATTGAATCTTCTGTTTGAGGTCGTTAACGTAAATCACCCACAATCAGTGGTTAATGCAATAAATAGACAATGAAAAGAGTAATAGTGAAAATACTTGGAGCTTCGGCACTTGTTGCCTTGATAACTCTGAATGTGACCTCAACGATGGAGTTTACTCCGGGTGGGGAGGAAGTCAAAGCTTCCATGCGCTCAAGTATCCCTTGCTGGTCTGCATATGGTGCCGGCGATCGAGGAGATAACTTCGTATACTGTTTAACCTGCGCTGAAAAGTCAGGTAAGGAGAGGAATTCAGCAGGTAGCTGCTCCCCGACTTTGTCTGAACCTTAAGATAAAGTGTATAGTAGAGGCAGGTATTCTATGAATAGCTGCCTTTTTTATGCGTTAATCATTCTAAATAATAACTTATGAAGAAGACAAAACGGATAGTGTTACCCATATTAGTATGTATTGCCCTTGCCGGATGCGCAACAAAAACAGAATATGGGGATGCTCAACTTGTTTCCGAGTTTCCGGAACCCATTCAGTTAGAGGGAGAAAAAATACTGCTTGAGGAGCACGAGGTTTATAAACCATTCTACATTGAGTTTATTGATTCACTTCTTGTAGTAAGTACACAAACAGATGGGAAGCTGTTAGCTATTTATGATAACGAAGGCACTTATCAGGTGAGTTTTGGAAGGCTAGGACAAGGACCCAATGAGTTAAACGATTATCCAGACATCTATAATTACCAAATACAAAACCAAACAATAGTCACTACGTTTGATATCAATCTACTTACACTGGACAAGATTAATCTTACTAAATCAATGTAGAATGG
>JBCBST010000039.1:19019-24581 GCA_039819115.1 Bacteroidota bacterium | reverse complement strand
ATTAAGATTCCGGATCGGCGTCCGCCGGCCATGCCTACGGCAGGCGGGCAAGGCGGACTGGTCCGGAATGACGGGTTTTTGCATTCGAAATTTCTATTTTCGATAAACCACTCAACCTCGTTATCCTGAACCTAACCATCGTCATCCTGAACTTGGTTCAGGATCTTACGAAAAGGCTAAATAGCAGATTCACACACAGATTATATACGCTTAAATAGCTTTTCAGCTACATCCCTTGATTATGCTTCCCAACAACAAATAAAAACCTGAACCACACAAAGATCCTGATCCGCCGGCTGGCGGACAGGATGACGAAGAGATGGAAATTTCAATATAGGCTGCTTGCGCCAGGTAAAAAGTAGAATAGTCTGTTAGCGGGCAGTTCATGATTTGATATCCTTCTCCGCCTAAAGGCGGCTCAGGATGACAGCAAAGAAAGAACACTGAGAGGATCACACCAAACCCCATCCGTAGGGGCGTATCGCTATACGCCCCTACACATACCGTATCCTCTCGTTTTTAAAGGCGTCATTCCTGCGTAGGCAGGAATCTGATTGTTTGGACGAGCCCTTCATTCTGATTAAGATTCCGGATCGGCGTCCGCCGGCCATGCCTACGGCAGGCGGGCAAGGCGGACTGGTCCGGAATGACGATGAGATGGGCTACGTGGCAAACGTACCGTAGCAGAGCTACTGTACGAGATAAAGAATTGCCGCTTTCACCCCTACCTCCCATCGAATATGCTCTTGAGCTGATCCCAGGTACAATCGGCAATAACCTGAGCCCCTTTCTCATTGGGGTGCGTGTCTTCGGGAATGATTAATTCGTCCAAACCTGACACAGCGTTGGATTCCACACAAGGAGTGTTATCAAAATACCGCTCACCGGGTTGAGACACCCTGTTTTGTTGATACCAACGATAGAACTTTTGATCATACAGCGACATGTTTTCTTCTTCAAAAAAACCGGTGGTGATTACTATAAACTCACATCCGTTGCGAGCGCACCAGCTGTCCATGGTATTCAAAATGGCATTCCCAAGATGGATGGCATAATCTGACTCTTCCGAAAAGGAGTCCGGTTCCGGGACACGCACCGTACTTTTGGATGGATCAAAAGAACGGGTGATATCCTCGAAGTATACATTCCTCCACAGCAACCGTACAATGATATTCCCAAGATCGGAATGCTCCTGAACCCATCTATACCAGTTTTTTTGTGCGAGGTAAGGTAATATGGGTCTTGGTTTCCATCGTTGAGATTTTATCAATGAGTCGGAACTGGACGGGTCAAACACATGCAGATTTTTAGAGAGTGCCCGGTTTATGTCGTCATAATTCATGAAATACACCAGGTAATCCGGGTCTGCATCTCTGCCGAATTCTTCAAGCCAGGCAGGCCAATCCGCAAGTCCCGAACCCCCTATCCCGCCATTTAGAAACTGAAGGGAATCCGGATATAACACATCCGCTTTTTGCTGAAGGCGGTTAACGTAGGTATCCTCCTCATTAAGCAGAAGACCGAAGGTGAACGAATCTCCAATCGTTAAGATATTCACCCGATCCGGTTCTATACTTCCACCGCGCAATCGCTGTGGGTTAAATCGGTATTCTGCTTTTCGATCTCCGAGTTCCTGGAATGAGATGTTCCCCGACTGGTTCATTACAAAACCGGTTTCATGCATTTCAATCCACGTAACCAACCGGTTCTGGGGTATGATACGTTGTACCATCCATTCTCCCAGTAACAGGGTTACCACCGTACTGACCAGTACGAGGGACGATAGCTTTAGAATGGTGAGGAGTTTGTTCATGTACGAGGCGGAATGCTTGAGTGAAGATAGCATGACTTCGAATTAAGATGCGTATCGAAAAGAGGGTTTGTTTTACAGGCGTAAGAGTCAGTTGGGGATTGATAAAAAATCACTGCTGTCACCCTGAGCTCCCCGGTTTCGGTAAAAGCAATTCAGGATCAGCGAAGGGTATCAAATGGCGCATCAGCGGGTAGTTCAGAATTTGATATCCTTCGTTACTACCTGTCTAGCGACAGGCAGGCTCAGGATGACAGCAAAGAAAGAACACAGAGGAAATCATACGACACCAAACCAAATCCGTAGGGGCGTATGGCTATACGCCCCTACCTCATAGTCATTCCTTTCGACATTCCTATTTCCGAACAACCATCCAATCTCGTCATCCTGTCCGCCAGCCGGCGGATCAGGATCTTTGTATAGATCGGATTTTTTTGTTGTTAGGTAACCGGTTTTGGTTCCTGGATTAATACTTCAGCTGGGATTCCAAGTTTTTTGTATAACAACTTAATATGACCAAGAGAAAGGGAGCGTTTACCTGAAAGTATTTCGCTGGCTCGTGATTTTGATCCTAAAATTTTTGCTAAGTCTTTTTGCTTCATTCCCAATTGATCCATTCGAAATCTAATGGCTTCTACAGGTTTCGGCCTTTCAATCGGGAAATGCTTCTTTTCATATTCATCCACTAAAATTCCCAATACTTCTAACTCGTCACCTGCTTCACTTCCGGAAGTAGCATCGAAAATTTCTTCAATACGATCTAGTGCTTTTTGATGATCCTTTTCGGTATGTATGGGTTTAATCTGCATGAATGCTGCCTGCCTTAAATTGTTGTTGCATCAATCTTGTCATACTGTCCGTCGGCTGACGGGTCAGGATGACAAGAGGCGGAGAAGGGTATCAAATGGCGCATCAGCGGGTAGTTCAGTGTTTGATATCCCTGCCTGCCGGCAGGCAGGCTTCATCCCCTTCGACTATGCTCAGGGGATTCAGGATGACAGCTTATATTCAATTTCTTCTCCTCGTTACGTAGCTCCGCTACGTAACGGAAGCTCTTAATACCAGACGTACCATAGCAGAGCTACGGTACGGGATAAAAAGATGACCGGGGTGTCATCCCCAGCCATATGGGTACTTTCGGTTACTTATTTCGGCTTACTTTTCAGGATTACTTAATCAGCATCATTTTGCGGACCAGGATTTTGTTTCCGCCCGTGCCTCCGGCAGACAGGGTCTCCAACCGGTAGAGGTACATACCGCTGGCTAACGTTGAGGCATCAAAACGGACCTCATACCGGCCGGCGGATTGAGGTTCGCCATTGACCAGGGTAGCTACCTTACGCCCTACGATATCGTAAACCTCCAGGCGTACGTCGCTCCGGCCTGGCAGGGCGTATTTGATAATGGTGGCCGGGTTAAAGGGATTGGGATAGTTCTGGGACAGGGCCACCTCGGTGGGTAGTTCGGGTCCATCTGCTCCTTCTTCATACCCCGGCGAGACCAGCACCAGTTCATAGCGGGATGTGCTGGTTTTGACGGCCTGAGGAGTAGCAGTACCCAGGCTTCCTTTAGCTTTTGCCGGAACCTGCCCCGGCTCAATGTGTACAGTGAGGGTATCGCCTGAGGTTATGTCATACTCCTGACCCGTTTCGATGTCAACCAGGGTAATATCCCATCCTTCAAAGGCTTCCAATCCGGTGAAGGTAAGTTCGGCCGTTTCTCCGAAGCCCCGACCGGCCAGCTCCAGAGGCAGACGATATTCCTTTTCCGGTTCGGGTGGCAGAACGTTAATGGTCAGTGCCTGGTGCTCTTCGGTAAGGGTAAACAGCTGCAGGTAGGTGGTATCCAGAGATGCCAGGGTTAGTCCGTCGTAGACATCGCGGCCCGGCTTTCCGCCATCCTGAAAACTCACCCAGGCCTCACTGATCCGTCCTTCGGTATTAGCAACCAGCCCCAGCATCCGAGCTTCGAGCTGAGTATCCTTCTTCTTCGGGTTCGTTTTCGCTAAGACCTCCTCTGCCGGTTCTTCGTCTACAATGGCCTCTTCGGTAAAGGTAAGGGAGCCGTCACCCCCAAACCCTTCCACAAAGAATCCCTGGTAGGGAGCCAGTGTTACATCACATAAAATACTCCCGCTATTACAGACCCGGTAACCATTAATGGACGGATCGTACACATAGAAGCTTTCCGAAAGCCCGGTTTTTTCCAGTTTATTCCAGTCTATAGTTTCCCAGTAGGGATTACCCGCCAGGAAAAATGCCCCATCGCCCAGATCCGTTATCGCCGGGATGTCTCCGGCATTCATTTCCACATTTTCGTCCTCCACAAACCGTTCACTGGTCAGGAGTTTGGGGAACTCGGTACCACCGGGCACACCCGGGCCATTGTCGTCAGGGTACACATAAAACATAAAGCCCTGCCCCGGAACCAGGGGTTCGGTGGCCAGATCGCCCATGGCGACCCAGGTTTGGTTCTCTGCATCCCAGGTATACAGGATGGGGAATCCATCCTCTCTGTCGCCTCCGGTGAGGCCCTGGGTCCAGAACCCGTGCAGCAATTCATCGAAGAGCGGGCCCGAGGCCGGGGCGCTCAGCATATGGTAGCCGGGGTCGTCCACCTCCCGGGTGATGAGCAGTGGCGGAACCGTTTCTTCCACCACTTCTACTGTCCATTCCTGGGTGGTAGTTCCGTTGGGGGCCGTTATCGTGTAGGTAACCGGGACCGTAAAATCTACGGTTTGCCGAACGCCCGGGCTACTGGTGGCTCCCGGAGGTATCGTAAGTACCGGGGCCAGGGCGCTCAGGTCGGTGCCGGGCTCCACTTCTGCCCGTGCGGTTCTTCCGGGATCATTGAATGTGGTACGTCCGGTCTGCCCGGGCACGGTAAAGGCGACCAAGGCGGAGTATGTAGGCCCGCAATCCTTTTCATCGTTTTTAATAGTCCAGTCCTTTTCTCTTCTGAGCACGTTCCGGGCTTCCTCTCCCGCGCAAAAAGTGCGCTCACCTGCCCCCAGCTCCACATTTTGCTGCACCGGCTGCTGGGTCCAGCCAATCAGGGTACGGTCATAGTTCGACCGGGACAGTCTCGACCCGAAAAGCATCCCGGTCATATCACTCACCTGGCCTATATTCCAGGTGTTCAGGGGCTGGTTAAACTGCTCTGCACGATTAAACATTTCTTCCATATCCGTCACGCTGCTTACGTCCCAATTGTCCAAGGGCTGGTTGAACTGTTCTGCAATATGAAACATCTCTTCCATATCCCTCACGCTGCTTACATCCCAATTGTTCAGGGGCTGGTTGAAGGTGGATGCCTGATGAAACATCCTGAACATATTCGTCACGCTACTTACATCCCAATTGTTCAGCGGCTGATTGAAGGATGTTGCATTACGAAACATAAACGACATATTCGTCACCCCGCTCACATCCCAGCTGCTCAGATCCTGGTTGAAGGAACTCACACTAGAAAACATCCCCAACATATCCGTCACGCTGCTCACGTCCCAACGGCTCACTTCACCATTAAAAGCTTCTGCGCCTGAGAACATCCTGCTCATATTCGTCACATTGCTCACGTCCCAACGGCTCACTTCGCCATTAAAAGCTTCTGCGCCTGAGAACATCCTGCTCATATTCGTCACGTTGCTCACGTCCCAGCTACTTACATCCCCGTTGAAGGAACTCGCACTAGAAAACATGCTGCCCATATTCGTCACGTTGCTCACATCCCAGCTACTTATATCTCCATTG
>JBCBST010000039.1:0-18922 GCA_039819115.1 Bacteroidota bacterium | reverse complement strand
CGCACTAGAAAACATGCTGCCCATATTCGTCACGTTGCTCACATCCCAGCTACTTATATCTCCATTGAAGGAACTCGCACTAGAAAACATGCTGCCCATATTCGTCACGTTGCTCACATCCCAGCTACTTATATCTCCATTGAAGGAACTCGCATCACGAAATATCTCTCTCATATCCGTCACGTTACTCACGTCCCAGTTACTTACATCTCCGTTGAAGGATGATGCATCGTCAAACATAGCTCTCATATCCGTTACCTCACTCAAGTCAGGGGTATCGGCGGCGCTGAATCTCTCTCCCGGCCAGTCTTCAAAGCTCTCCCTCATACTGCCCCAGGCGATGTTTCCCCACTGGTTTACATCCTGAAGCCGGGCCTTCGGGTAGCCAACAAAGCGGGGGAAAGCTCCTGTAATCTCCAGAAGGTAGGTGCCCTCGGCTGACAAGGTGATTCTGAAATCTCCATCCTCCGAGGTGTGGCTCCCTTCCTGTACCGATCCACTCCGGGCATTTCTCCACACATAGTCAAAATTATAGGTAAATGCGGTGTCCAGGGGAATACGAATCGTCTGGTTATTCTCGGTGGTCTGCCAGGTGGTAATGAATAAGGCCGAGGGATCATCCACACATCGCTGACCTCTATCCACCATGCTCCAGTTGTTCGGTGCGCTCGTCAACCGGTTTCGCGCCTCCTCACCCTCGCAATACAACAGCCCAAATGCCCCAAAGGGTACATTTGGTCGCACCTCCTGCCGTTCCCAGCCAATGAGCAGGGAGTCGTAATGAGCTATGGAAAGGGCGGTATTCCGCAGCATGGCATTCATGTTCTCTACCCTGCCTATGTTCCATCCCCCCAGGTTCTGGTCAAACGCTTTCGCATCGCGGAACATGGCCTCCATCGTCGTCACGTTACTTACATCCCAGCCCGAGATATCGTCATTGAAGGAGACAGCCCCGTCGAACATGAATTCCATATTTATGACCTCACTCACGTCCCAGCGGTCCAGGTCCCCCCCGGTAAAATTACTCGTCCGCTGGAAGGCACCGCCCATATGAATCACCTCACTCAAATCCGGGACATCAGTGGCGCTGAACCCGGTTCCCGACCAATTCCCAAAGCTGTTCTGCATGCTTTTCCAGGCAATTTTTCCCCACTGATTCACATCCAGGAGCTGCGCTTTATCATACCCGGCAAACCGGGGGAACGCACCGTCAATCATTAACGTATACACCCCTGCATCAGGCAGCGTAGTAACCCAAGTGCCTGAGGTACGATGGCCTGAAGCCACCACCGAGTCCCGGTCATCTCTCCATTCGAACAGGAAGTCGTAGGCCTGCCGTCCATCCAATGGGATCCGAATCTGCCGATCGGCTTCGGTGGCTTGCCAGGTGGTGATAAAGGATACGGCTTCGTTAAACGGACATGCAATGCCCCTGCCCTCATCGGCGATCTGCCAGTTATTGGGGGCGCTGGTGAGCACCTCCCGGGCGGCTCTACCCTCGCAGAAGGCCAGGCCCCGCGCACCCAGCTCCACATTCTGCTGCACCTGCTGCCCCGCCCAGCCAATGAGCAGGGAATCGTAACTGGCCGGGGACAAACCCGAGATGTCCAGCATCTCGATCATGTTCGTCACGCTGCTTATATCCCAACTGCCCAGGTTTCCATTAAAGGCTCTCGCATTATAAAACATAAACTGCATATTCGTCACGTTGCTCACATCCCAGCTACTCAGGTTTCCATTAAAGGCACTCGCACTGTAAAACATCCCCTCCATATCCGTTACGTTGCTCACGTCCCAACTGCGGACGTCCCCATTGAAGGATTCCGCATTAAGAAACATATAAGTCATATCCGTCACGTTGCTCACATCCCAGCTACTCAGGTCCCCGTTGAAGGTAAATTCATCGATATTATAGTAACTAAACATCCCGCTCATATCCCTCACCCCACTCAGGTCGGGAGCATCGGCGGCGCTGAATTCCTCACCCGGCCAGTCCTGAAAGCTCTCCCTCATGCTGCCCCAGGCGATGTCTCCCCATTGATTTACGTCCAGCAGCCGATCTTTCGGATAGTCAAACAAGCGGGGGAAGGCCCCCGTTATTTCCAGGGTATAGGTGGCACCACGCACTGGCAGAGTGATCACAAAATCCCCATCTCCCGAGGTATGACGGTCACTTTTCACAATGCTGCCCTGCGCATCTTTCAAGGTGTATTCAAAATCATAGGTAAATGCTCCATCCAGTCGGATGGTAATCGGTATTCCTTCTTCATCTACGTCATCGCTCCAGGTGGTGATGAAGGGACGCTCCTGGGCATGGGTAGTGGTGGTTATTGCTAGTAGCAGTAAAAGGAATACAGCTGGGGCTCCAAGAACCCGGCTGGTATGTAATAATGTATGGTATACTATTTTCATGGTTATTGTATTGATCGTTAATAATGAGAGTCAATCGGGTGGTCGCACCCACTGGCCGGTCTCATTACCACAGGTGTGGTGTGATAGCTGACGCCTGAGGCAGACAGATCAGGATGACAAGGATGTAATAATTTGAAGTGTTGGGATTAAGGGTTAAGAAATGAATGAGCACCACATGGGTTTGCACTGTGATCCCGGTGTAAAGGTATCTCCTATTTGCACGTACCTGTCAGTTCAATTCCGCCATACACTAACTTATTTCCGCCATAAAAAAACCGACATCTATAACAAAACCGACATTCATTTTGAGAGAAGAATGCGGTTACTGGCCTTTAAAGACTGCTCTTAGTTTTTAGGGAGATTCCAGAGCCCTCGTAATGGCTTACCCGGCCGGGGCTCGCTTGTGCGTGTAGAAGGGAAAGAATTGTGTGGTGTACCCTCTTCAGCACAAACACCCAACCTTGTCATCCTGTCCGCCGACTGGCGGATGAATCGAAACCTGCCTGCCGGCAGGCAGGGATATCACCTTGTATGCAACCTAGACATGAGGAATCCAAACCATAGTCCAGACCCTGATGGATTTATAAAGTGATATTTCTCTAATCGTCCGTCAGTTGGCGGACTCCTTCGAAATGACAGCGTTGAGGTAAAAAAAGCGTAGATAAACACGCCTTCCCCCCAAACTAGCGCAAGCGTAAGTGGAGAGGATCATACAATACCAAACTACATCCGTAGGGGCGTATCGCCATACGCCCCTGCCTCATAGTCATTCCTGCGCAGGCAGGAATCTGATTCTTTGGACGAGCCCTTCATTCAGATTAAGATTCCGGATCGGCGTCCGCCGGCCATGCCTACGGCAGGCGGGCAAGGCGGACTGGTCCGGAATGACGGGTGATAGGTGAATGATCAATTCAAAATTAGCGTAAGCGTACCGTAGCAAAGCTCCGGAACGAGGGTGAATGTTTTAAACAGGATTAAAGCGGTCTCTAAAAAGAGAGACCGTTTTTTTCGATACTACCGATCGGTTCAGCTATTTAAGCACCCGAAATCCGGAGCTAAAGGCCTGGAAGTTAGAAGGTGTAATAAGAGAAATTTCATCGAACCTGGTATTATTGGGATTGGTTTCAATACCATCTAGGTACAACATCAGATCTCCGTCTTCATTAATAATAAGTAATTGCTCACCGCCTCCACTAAACCGAACAATAGCCGCAGCTCCGATCCTGTTAAACAGTTCGTAGCTGCTGTTGCTGCTTAAAACACTAACAGGATGAGCTTCAAAATTGCTGGTTTTGTCAACATTTTCAACTCCAGTTTGATTTTTAACAGGCTTTAAAATACCCTGCATAAACTCGTCAGTGCTTTCAGCAAATAGTATGTAGGACGTACGATCAAACCCTGTTCTGTTATTAAACGATAATGGCAACCCTGCTGCTGCCCTGGTACCATCCCCCGGGAAAGCGTAACCTGTGTCATTAACATTGGGATCACCAGTATTGGATGCTAACAACTCATCAACCGATAAGACCTCTGAACCATAGGTGCCTACCAGGGCTGAAGAACCTGGATCAATCGTATTATTTAATACTAGAATTTGTGATCGGATACCTTCGGAGTCAATAAGTGCAATAATATCCCTAAACACTACCTGTTGAAACTGGCGGTCATGCATTTTGAAACCAGCCCCCACAGAGTTCAGAGCACTTACACCAAGGGGCCCATTGGGATCATTATGGGTATATCTCCCCTTTATTTCTCCAAAATTCACATCGTAAACGACATACTCCGTACCTGTGGAATTGTACACAACAATATGTGTTCCCTTGAGGTTAAATGCAGCCCCAATATGATCATCCGGTCCGAAAATATCCACCAATCCTCTGTAGTTCGTAAAGGGCAACAGTCCTTTAACTTCACACGTGGTCCGACTAAACTGGGTGGCCAGGTTTGTGCCCACGATTTGGTCGGGGCGTTCTACACTTCTCACCACATACGAGGTGGGTAGTGCCGATCTTATATCTGAACTTTCTGCTAAAGCATCAGCAATAACACTCAAATCGGTTTCCCCAAACAGCCCAATGGTACTACTGGCAACGCCCCCGTAAGCAATTACTTTGATCCTGAGATCGCTCAGTTCTTCAACCTTTGCTACATCGACTCCTACTGAGGCATCTACCGCTACTCCGGAGAAGCCAGCCTGAACGCTTGCTTGCAATTCTTGACGGCTGGATGTGCTTTCTATAAGCATGAAAAAGATGCGCCCAAACGTTACCGAAGATATAAATGTGGCAGGATTATCAGGCTGTACAAATGCGCTTAATGCTTCGGGCGTTACACTTTCATCAAACACCTGATTCAGGCTTGTGGGAATATCCCAGCTCATCGTAAACATACTTTGATTTAGCTTTACCAATAGCCGATTGTATTCACGATCTCTGCTGAAAGACATATTTGCTTCCACACTCGCGTTGAATGTTTCTACATTTACCCCCAGTTCCACTGCCAGTTGTTCCTCCGATTCTATTTGTTCAATCTCCAGGCTGAAATTCGCTGGTGGTTGTGGGTTGGATGTGTTGATGATTTGGTTCATCGCATCCTGTATCTTACTTTTCGTGATCTCATCTACCGTAACGGACGAGTTAGCATTGCCATCAACAATATTAATGGAAATCGTACCGCCCTCCCGCTTTACGGGGATAGGAGACGGCGTTGGTTCAGATAGCGTTTTGAATTGCAGCAGATTACCTGGAAAAATCACTTCTGCATTGGTATTGAATAAGCTGAAATCTCCCGCCCCGTCTTTCAGATCAACCTCTTCTGTAACACATTCCAGACGAACGGTATTCCCGTCAGCATCTGGCTCATCTCTGGTGTTCTCGGTTCTCGACAAAACCGTTTCTTGTCTTATGTTATCAAACGGTGGTATTTCGTTTCCGGATTCAATGACATCCCGATACGTCAATACCGATTCCTCAAGGGTAACGCTTACCTGCCAAATGGCCTCAGAGCCGTCCTCGGCCGTTACGGTATAATTAACGGGGTTGGTAAAATTTTGAGGAACTCCGCTACCCGGATTTATGCTAACCCCGGTATGCACAATGGTCGGGGTGAGATTGGTAACCTCGGTTCCGTCGGGGAGTATCACTTCAACCGTAGTACCACTAATGCTTCCGGCCACCTCGTTGATCACGACAGAGGTAATATCCTTGCTTCCTGATTGTACACGCAACGTTATGCTATCCCGGATTTCAGGGTTTTCTTCGGAAATTGCCATGATGATGACCTCACCCGGGGATACCCCCCTTACCACTCCTGAGGAATCAACGGTAGCAATAGATTCATCGCTGCTTTCCCAACGAACAGCCCGGTTCGCTGCGTCTTCCGGCAGAACAAGAGCTTCGAGTGTCAGACTAAGCCCCAGGCCAATGTTCGTTTCATCCGTCTCTACAGAAACAGAGGATACCGGAGGTTTCTCTAGCGTTACGTTTACCTGCCATATGGCTACCGAGCTATCCTCAGCCATTACCGTATAATCAACGGGATTGGTGAAATCCTGAGGGACTCCGCTTTCGGGGTTTATGCTAACCCCGGTATGCACAATGGTTGGGGTGAGATTGGTAACTTCAGTATCGCTGGGGAGTGTTATATCGATCCTGGAACTATCAATGGTTCCTACTACCTCGTTGATTACAAATAAGGTGATATCCTTGTTTCCGGAATTTATACGCAACGTTAAGCTATCGCTAACTTGAGGACTTTCTTCGGAGGTTGCCGTGATGATGACCTCACCTGGTGATACCCCTCTTACCACTCCTGAGGGGCTCACGGTAGCGATAGAGTCATCACTGCTTTCCCAGATAATCGTTTTGTTGGAAGCATCTTCCGGCAGAACGGTAACTTTGAGCGTCATGCTGCGTTCCGCATCAAGATTCGTTTCCTCTGCCTGTATGGAAACGGAGGTTACTTTGGGCTCAGAACTTTGGGTTGGACCGCCACCTTTGCGACACCCCATAACTAAACAAAGGATCAGGATGGGTATAATGATGATGAAGAGGTGCTTCCGGCCCCGGTCGGTCTTGATTAACCGGGATAGAACCGGGAACAGGCCTTCGGAAAAAAGAGCCCGTATGGGATGTAATAATAGTATCTGATCTAATGGATGCATGATTAATGTATTGGATCGTTAGTAATTCATAATTTGTAACTGGATGGGCCGGCACAGGTAAGAAGAGTGGCCTGGCTTGCGAAGGCTTTTGGGTCCTCAACGGTGAGATAAGCAGGATGTGGAATTCCCGTTGTAGCACATGAACAGCCAAAGAAAACTCCTGTAATGTTCATCGGGAGCCTCCAGGAATGCCGATCATCAACTGAAGGACTTTTCCTGATGGAACCGAGCGGACAGGGAATATTTCCGTCAACGCAGATGGGAATTGAATCTCCGAATCGCATTGCAACGCATTGATTTATGATTTGGGGGTTAATGTATCCTCTATTTAGGCGTACCTGTTAGTTCATTCCCGCCATACACTTGTCTATTTACGACATATCAAAACCGCCATCTATAACAAAACCGCCATCTGATTTGAAAGAAGATTGCGTTTACGGGTACTTAAGAGCAGCCTTGAGTTTTTAGGGAGATTTCAGAGCTCTCGTAATGGCTTATCCGGCCGGGGCTCCCTTGTGCGCGTGGAAGGGAAGGAATTGTGTGGTGTACCCTCTTCGGCACAAACACCCAACCTTGTCATCCTGTCCGCCGGCCATGCCTACGGCAGGCGGGCAAGGCGGACTGGTCCGGAATGACGGGTTATAGGTGAATGATCAATTCAAAATTAGCGTAAGCATACCGTAGCGGAGCTACGGTACGAGGGAGAAAAACTATAGAGAGAATCACACCGGTTGAATGGCTTCCATGATGGTTACCAGGTAGTCGTACAGGTGTTGGAAAATCATATCGAAGGTAGCTGGTAAATAAGGTATAACCACCATCATCAGGGAAAGTCCGACGCCAATTTTGATGGGCATGGCAATGAACATAAGATTAGCCTGTGGCATAATGCGGCCAAAAATGGCCAGGCTTAAATCAATCAGGAACACCACAATAATGAACGGCGATGCTACCTGAACGCCAATAACGAACAGGTACGTAGCCATCCGCAACATGTTGGGTCCGGCTTCGGCAATATTAACCTGGTTTACAGGAATCACCTGGAAGCTTTTTGCTAACGCACTGATATAAACTTTATCACCGTCTATAGATAGGAAAACCAGCACGCCAACCATGGTTAGTAAATTGCTGATTATCGCCGTTTGCTGTTGAGTCATGGTATCAATCATACTGGCAAAGCTAAGAGCGGTATTCATACTGATCAGCATTCCGGCCATTTCCAATCCGGCAAAAATGATTTGTCCGACCAGTCCAAGGGCAAACCCGATGAGGACCTCAAGCAGAATGGCCACCACAATAAAAACGGTTCCTGAACTCGCTGAGATAAAGGCACCTTCAGCCGGTATGGCTGAGTATAACACCACCGTAGTAACGATGGCCCAATAAATCTTGATCTGCCGGGGGAATGCGCTGGTGCTGAAATAGGGAGCAGTCATAATGAGCGCACTTACTCTCACAAAGACTAAAAAAGCGGATAGAATAAGGTCGATGGTTAGATCTTCCATAGTTCTATACGCTGCTTGACTAACCCGGCCAACATTATTGTAGTAACTGGGGGATATACTCGAAGATGCGTTGCATAAAATCGACCGCAAACTGGAGCATAAACCCAAGGGTAAAAAACAAGACGATTACCACCGTTGCCATCTTCGGCACGTAACTCAACGTCATTTCCTGTATGGAGGTTGCCGCCTGGAAAATAGCCACCGCAAGCCCCACCACTAAGGCCCCGATCATAGCCGGTGCACACAGTAAGGCCACCGCTGTTAATGTTTCCTGTAACCAATACAATGCGGATTCAATATTCATCAGAATCTCCTATTTGAAACTTTCTATGAGGGATTGTACCAGTAAGTACCAACCGTCGGTTAACACAAAGACCAGGATTTTAAAGGGTAGCGAGACCATCACCGGGGGTAAAAACATGATCCCCATCGATAACAGAATGGAGGCAATAACCAGGTCAATCACCATAAAGGGCAGGTAGATCATGAATCCAATCTGGAAGGCAATACGTAGCTCGCTCATCACATAAGCCGGTACGGCTACATACAGGGGTAAATCGCCTACGTTACCAACCGTACTTACCCCGGCCATATCCATAAAATAGAGCAAGTCTTTTTCGCGGGTTTGGCGCACCATAAACTCTTTAAGTGGAACAGATGCCGCCGTTAATGCTTCCATCTGGGTCATTTCGTCGTTGATGTATGGCTGTATGGCCGTCTCGTTCACAACGTCGAAGGTGGGCTTCATGATAAAAATGGTGAGAAACAGGGCCAGACCGATAAGCACCTGGTTGGGCGGAGATTGCTGAGTTCCCAATCCCATCCTCAAAAAGAAGAAAACGACTACAATCCTTGTAAAACTGGTCATCATGGTCACAAAAGCCGAACCAAAGGAGAGTACAGTAACCAGTACTAATGCCTGAATAGCCAGCGAAAAGTCTTCACTTTCGGCATCGCCACCACCAACCGAGATATCGATTTGAGGCAGACTTTGGGCCATGCTTTCCACGGGTGTTATGACCTGTATGACTCCGATCGTGAGGATTACCAACAGTAGTTTCAGTAAAAAAGCCTTCGTTTTCATCCCGTCAGTTTTTAAGCACATGAAACAGGGAAGAAAAATCGGGACCCTGCGTATTCTGATCGGGCACCGATGCTGAATCGGGTTTAACGAGCATTCCTTCTTCCTTCCACTCGTCGATGGGCACCCGGTGCAAGAGCTGTATCTGTTGTGCCTGTAAGGCCAGCACCCATACTTCCCGGTTAACCTCTAAAAACTTGAGCTGAGCACCTTGCCCTAATATGTATTGCCCTATTTCCCTTTCTCTGGCACCCGATTCGGTTCGCTTGTCTTTTCGTTTGGCCCAGAACCAAACCCCCACTAACAGAACCATAAGCACCCCAAAGGTAACCGATGCATTTTGAAACAGGCTGGGTCGTTCGCGTTCTGACCGGGTCTCAATGGAGGGAGATAATCCCTCTGCTACTGTTATATTCAAAGAATCTGATACGGATGCACTGGTGGTGAGTAGTTGCTGGCTACCACCGGTTTCCATTCTGGAAACGAGAAACAGCCATACCACCAGTAAAGAAACAGCCAGGGCAAGCACCATCTTAAGGATGCTTTGAGGCTTTTTGGTCGATTGGCTGAGCAGCTGCTGGGTATTCATCACGAGAGGGTGGCGAGGCGTTGCTTGGTGGTGATGAGGTTGGAAATACGAACGCCGAAGTGTTCGTCAATTACCACTACTTCACCATGGGCTATACGCTGACCGTTCACTAAAATATCAACCGGTTCACCGGCCAGTTTATCCAGTTCAATAACCGAGCCTTTGGATAGCTGGAGCACTTTACCCAGGGGCAGTTCAATACGCCCGAGTTCAACGGATACATCCATATCCACATCACGGAGTAAATCCATGTTTTTACCGGCTATTTCCTGAAGGGCCGGCATATTCTCGTCAAACTCGTCAAATTGTACCGCGCTTCCGGATATGACTTCCATCGGCTCTCCCTTGTTCTCTTCAGCTTCCGGGGTATCGAACATCGATGACTCGTCCAGGTCATATTCTTCTTCCTGCTGTACCAGGGCTTCCGGGTTACCCATTAGTAATGCCGCACGTACGTTTTCGTCGGCCAGTCCTTCAATTTCAAGGTCGCTTACAAAATATTCGGTATGCGCCAGTATTTCGGTAAGCTCTTTTACTTTAAGGACTTTTACTTTTCCGAAGTTAGGGGTGAATCCATCTTCCTGTAACCGTTCTTTCACGGTTTTAGAAAGGTCGGTCGCAAACTTCTTAAGCAGATCCTTTGTGGTGTCATTGAAGGTTTTCTCTTCCACACCCAGCATAATGCTGGAGAGTAATCCAAACCATTCTTCGTCCAGGATCGCAATCACATCCATTTGATACTCTTCATCCCGAATATGCAACACAATATCGCGTTCCTTAAGGCGGGCAAGTGTTTCTTCGGTGGAATGGGTATCAAAACTCGTGATCGTCATCACGGTTTTTTCCAACAAAATGGAGGTTAAAAACTCTTCGATGGTAGAGCTGTACCGTTGTAGTTGTTCTTGATAGTAGTTCATACTAAACCAGTTCCAGTTCGTTAATTTTGTCGATAAGGCTGTAGATTTTCACTGCTCTTCGGCCTTGTAGTTGCCCGGGATAGCCCGTCATTTTCACTTTACCGTTTACCTTTACATCTAGTGGTAAATCAGATTTCTGATAGAGTGGGATGGTATCCCCTTCTTTTAAATTCAGGATTTCGTGTAAGCTCAGTGTTGCCGTTCCCAATAAGGGCTGAATCATTACCCCGGCCTGCGAAAGGGTGCGTTCGTAGGCTTCTTTTTCCTCCTCGTTCAGTTTTTCGAGTTTGGAGGAAATGTTTTGTTTTAAAATCGTTTCGCTAAGTGCGTTTTTGAGCAGGCTATAGGAATAGGAAACTTCCAAAGGAAGGAGTTTCTCGCCCACATTCACGGCAAACCGGGCAATAATGGTTGGGTCAAGTGAGGCTAAATGCAGATTTTCAGGTTTACTTTCATAGGTATTCGAAGCCACCTCCAGTTCGGTATACGCTTCCCATGCCGACACAATTTCCTTCTTTATGTTGTCCATCACCCGGTTCATGATCTTTTCTTCGATCAGGGTAAGGGTTCGTTTTTCGCTGAAATCAAAGGTTTGGCCACCACTTTGACGCTCTATGAGATGTATGCCGAATCCCGAGGGCATATGCACCACAATCTCACCCGCCAGATCGGGCAGCTTCATCAAATAGTTAATGCTGGGGCTTTGAATGGACGCCAGATATTCTGGCGTAGCCAGCTGCATAATGGTGTTAAGGTTAATTTCTACCTTATACCGTAAGGCCGTACTGAAAATACGGCTTAAGTTCCGGGAGAGTATATCATGAATACTCTTAAGCGTACGCATGATTTCTTTACTGAACAGCTTGGGCTGTTTGAAATCATATGCGGTTACATATTTAACTCTTCCCGGCTGGGATTTTGGGAGCTCTGCTTCCATGAAGGTTTGAAATGGTTACATCAATCATTGCATTACATATTTGGTGAAATACAAATTGCGTACCGATTCTACTTCAATGGTGGTGTTTACGATATCAATTAATTCATCGCGAAGGGTATTGCGGGCTTCCACGGCAGAAAGCTGGCTTACCGAACGGGAAGAAAGGGCATCAATCATCGATTGTTTAAGCTGAACATTATGCGTTTCAATGAGCGGAATATGCTCTTTATTGTCCAATTCAAGGCTGATTTCAACCAATAAGTACCTGCGCCCATTGGTATTTGCAGGATTTACTACCAATTCTTCTAACTGAACCATGCCGTAATCGTCGGTGCTTTTTGCATTCAGCTTGGTGTAAATAGAGGGGTAATAGTTTTCTACAATAGAGTATGCGAGGTAGCCCTGTCCGGCAAGGATGAGCATAAAGAGGAAATATTTTCCGATCGACAGAATTTTTGGCGCTTTCTTTTTAGCCTTTCCGTTCGCCTCTGCTTGTTTTTTGTTGGATGTTTTTGCCATGGTACTTCCTGACTGTATGATTTAAAACCAAATGGTGTTATCCAGGGCATCTTCGCCCTGGTCGATGTAGATATCTCTCAGATAAATTTCGACGCGCCGGTTTTTCCGACGGCCTTCTATTGATGCATTATCGGCCACGGGGCTGTATTCCCCAAAGCTGCTCGCTTTGAACCGGCCGGGATCAACCGATGAGCTTTGCTGTAAAAACTGAACCACAGAAACGGAGCGTGCGGCACCCAGGTACCAGTTGCTGCTAAATGCCCCTCCTCCGGAAACCGGTATGTTATCGGTATGGCCCTGAACTTCCACACCTAAAATCGTGTCGCCAACCGTTTCTCCAATCTGGCTGAGTACGCGTTTTGCCCCGTCCAGTAATTCAGCCGATCCACTTTCGAAGGTGAGAGAATCGCTCAGGGTAATCTTTACGCCATTCGCCTGCACATCAATCGTAACATCATTAGAAAACTCGTTTTGCTCCAGGAAATCGGCAAAGGCCTGCCATTGCTCTAGGCGCTCTTCCATCAGTTCTTCCGCACTCATGTCCGACAGGGACGTAGCTTCAGCGGTTTGGAGCTGAGCGGCATCAAAAAAACCAGGGCTTTTCTGGAAATAGGATATAAAACTGTCAAACACCTCGTCTTCCACACCAGGCGTCAGGGTATATAGCAGTACAAAGAACACCAGTAACAGGGTTACCAGGTCTCCGTAGGTCATTAACCAGTTTTCAGAACTTCCTTCAGATTTTCCCATTCTTTTTCCTGTTGCTCAACCCACATTTTGTAGAATTTCTCATCGCGTTGCTTAATGATCTTAAGCTCTTCGTGATGTTTCATGTACTCTGCCCGGTCTTTAGGGTCTAAGAAAATGAGCATCTTCTTTTCCATAATCCGGGGGTTCTCTCCCTCCAGGATGGAGAGAATGGCAATGCGGAACATTTGTTTCCGGGTAATATCAATCTCGCTGAGATAATCCAGCTTACCGGCTAAGGGTCCCATGACCATGTTAGCCAGCATGGAACCGTATAGAGTGGTCAAAAGGGCAACCGAAAGCCCGGCACCCAGCGACTCCGGATCGGAGATATTCTGAAGCATGAGTACCATTCCGATAACCGTACCAATCATACCAAAGGCCGGACCATACGTGGCCATTCCATTCATAACAGCAACCGATATTTCAACCTGCTTTTCACTGGCTTGGATCTCATCGCTCAAAATCTGGTCCAGCGTTTCTTTTTTGAAACCGTCAATGGCCAGTTGCAGGCCATTACGCAGATAGTCGTCTTTGAGATGTTTAATGTCTTTATCGAGTACTAACAGGTTACTGGACCGGACACGACGGGCAAATAAGCCCAGTACTTCAAGGTCGGTGCGTAGATCAATCCCACTCAGCTTCATCAGGCTCATCGTGGTCCGGAAGCTGATTTTTATGTTCTCAAAGCTGTAGTTGATCATGGTGGCTGAGAGTACACCCCCTCCTACAACCAGCGCCGAGGAAAAACTGACGAATAGCATAATGCTACCCTGGGTAACGATGGAGCCGATAACCAGGGCAAAACCAATGATAAAACCTATGATACTGGACTTGTCTAACATATTGTGTTTATCGTTTTATTGGTGATAAACCTTAAACACCACTTACAGAAGCCCCATGCTTCCTGGATGTACCTGTTCCTCAATCGGCATTATCGGCGAGATTTGAAGTGGGTTAAGGTATCTGTAAACGATGTGATGCAGATGTATCGCTTATCCCAAGGCTGCCAACAGGATTTATTCCCCGTTTATGCGGATTCTTTTTGTTTAACGATTGCTCAGTTCAGCGTGGAAACAGAACCAGATAATTAAAAATGGTATAAAAACTATACCATTTGTACCTTAATTTGTACTTTTTTCTATGGAATTTGAGTTAAATGATCAAAAAAGCGAATCCAATAAATCCAAACATGGCATTGACTTTCGGGAAGCCGCATTGCTTTGGATGGATGCTGATCTGTTAGAAATCGAAGCCCGTACCGAGGATGAGCCTCGGTTTATGGCTGTAGGAAAACTTAGCGGACTTTACTGGTCTGCCATTTACACTAAAAGAAATGATCGCATCCGATTAATCTCGGTTCGTCGTTCCAGGAAAAAGGAGATCCACTTATATGAAGGCTTCAGAACTAGATAAGAAATTTGATGAAAATAAGGATGTACTCGAATACTTTGATCTGACATCAGCAAAGCGAGTCAATATCCAGTCCAAACGTGTTAATGTTGACTTTCCCGAATGGATGGTGGCAGCACTCGATAAAGAGGCAAAACGGATAGGAGTTACCAGACAGGCATTGATTAAGCTTTGGCTTGCTGATAAACTGGAGCATCAGGCATCATAAATTTCATTAGATGTAACGATTACGTGTTTCGGATAAACAAACACATATCGTTTTGTACATCATCCGGTTTCCTTTTACCTGAAATCGGCTACCTTTCAGAAAAAAAGGAAGCCCTATGAATCTGAAAGAAGTACTTAACGAGGTAACCGATTATTTCTCCCCTAAAGTAATTGAGGAGGTCAACGATGTGTACGTTAAAGTGGCCAAAATTAAGGGAGAAGACATTCCCTGGCATAACCACAAAGATGAGGACGAGCTGTTTTACATCATTCAAGGCCAGTTATTGTTCGAAGTAGAAGGACAGGACAGCTTTATCATGAACCAGGGCGACTTGTTTGTGGTGCGAAAAGGAGTGAATCACCGGGTTTCATCCACGGAAGAATGCGCTATTATGCTGATTGAACCCAAAAGCACGGCACATACGGGAAGTGTTATTACCGACGTAACAAAGGGGATTGAGGAACAACTGGGCTGATTTCAGCTCCGGATCTCTTCCTGTTTTGGTTCTTTTCTCATTCGCTCTCCCATGTTTGAATAGCAAAACGTAAATAAATGCAGAGCGGGGTTGAGAATTAAAGAAAAGTTTAGAAGGTTATGGGTGTACACTTACGCAATAACTACTTGATTACTTAGGGTTAACTCATTCATTAACAACTATACATTTTGAAAAAATTCGTCATTTTAGGGTACCTCCTTGGCCTTGGTATGTCTCAGAATATGGCCACGGCTCAAACCATCGCATCGGGCGTGAACGATTCCCTGCTTATCGTTCATCTTCGAAGTAACTACTACCCTTCCACGCCAAGAAATTATAACGCCGCCCGAGACTCCATGTACCAATACCTGGATGTGGACGAAACCGACAGCCTTACCTGTGTCTACTCAGGATTAAGGGCAAAAAGGGATGGCACACGCACCCCGGCCAACGGAGCCCTTGAGTTTAACACGGAGCATTCGTGGCCCCAAAGCTTTTATAACGAAGCAGAACCTATGCGGGGTGATATCCATCATTTGTTTCCGACCTGGAGTTCTCCCAATCAATCGCGTAGTAACCATCCGTTTGCCGAAGTTGACGATAACAATACCACAAGCTGGTGGTATTGGGAAAATGGGGGAAGCGTTTCCTCTATCCCAACCTCCAACATTGATCTCTACAGCGAATACTATAACGATACGTTCGAACCCCGCGAAGATCATAAAGGAAATGTGGCCCGGGCTATGTTTTACTTCTGGACCATGTACGCTACCGATAGTGATGTAGTGAATGATGAATCGGATAACGAGGCCTTTTTTGAGGGGATGAAACAAACCCTGTACGACTGGCACCTGGCAGATCCGGTGGATGCCGATGAGCTTGCACGGAGTGAAGGCATCGAAAGCATACAGGGAAACAGAAATCCGTTTATTCACGATACGTCTTTAGTACGACGGGCCTACTTCTATACGGCATCGAGTAGCGACTCCACCTTACCCGAACTGTACATCTCTGAGATGTACGAAGCGAATGGAGGAACCATAAAATACCTCGAGCTTTATAATCCCACCGATTCTACCATTGATTTATCGTCCGATGACTGGGCCCTTCTTCGGTTCAGTAATGCAGGCACCAGTCCTTCAAGCATCAGTTTAACAGGTACGGTGGCTTCAAAAACGTTTCATGTTGCGGGCGACGATAATGCCAGCAGCGGAGTACAAACCATCTTCGGGGAAGGGATCGTACGCACCGATAACTCTTCGGTCAACCATAACGGTAACGACAAGTATGCTCTGGTTAAGTATGCTTCTACTTCTGCAGATACCATCGATTGGTTTGGGAAAGATAATGTGGGTAATAGCTCGAACTTTGCCCAGAACCAGGTGCTATACCGGCGGTATGATCAGCTTCCTAACGATGGATCCATCGGGCAGACCACCAATGCATCAGACGGGGATACCACCAGTTCCGGGTATTGGATAGCGTATGATGTGACCTCAAGCAATGGAAATGGCACCCTGGTTGGAACACCGGGGTACAACAAAGGAATAGAAGCTGATACCAAACCAGAAGCGCTCCTTATTGGCGATGCCGGTTGGCGTTTGATCAGCATTCCTGCGGATCAATCCACCCTCAGCATGATTGAAGATGACCTGGCCTTACAGGGAGTAAGCGATAGCGATGATGCTAACGTATTCACGTATTCCTCAACCGGGGCATACCAGACCCCCGGCAGTGTAAGCGAAACCCTCGGTAATGGCGAAGGGCTGGTCGTGTATGTTTTTGACAATAATCAGGCGGGCAGTTCTCCCCTTCCCCTTGTTCTAGATACAGATGGTACCGAGCCCAGTGGCGATGTAAGTGTTACGCTCAACACCCAAACTGCCGTGAGCGGATCCTACTTTACACTGGTAGGTAATCCGTTTCAACAAGCCATCACCCTTTCTTCCATAACCTCCGATCAGACCTTACAAACCAATGTGCACATACTGAATGAGGGACTGTACAGCCCGGTAGCTTCATCGTCGGCTATTATGCACCCTTGGCAGGGATTTTGGGTTGAATCGGGTACCGCTAACCCGGCTACTACCCTCACCTTCCCCCAATCCGGAAAAACCGATCAGGTGGGTACGGTGCGGGCCTTTTCCAAGGTTGCCCGTTCCCAAGCCGATCTTCAGGTGCAGATTCAGTCAAGTGGTGGGGTCGATTTTGGCTGCCGGATTGAATTCCGGGCTGATGCTGATCGGGATTGGGATCGGTTTGATAGTTCTAAACTTCAACCTGCACGCCCCGATTATGGGATTCTCTCCTGCCTCTCCGATCAGGGATCACAGGCTATTCTTTCTTTACCCGATACACTGGCCGGTCCTTTTCAGGTACCGCTAAACCTGGAAGCAACAGGAGTAGCAGACGAATTCAGTCTCCTTTTCTCAGGTGCTAGTGTATTTGATGCCTATTCGGTACAGTTATCCGATTCAGAAACCGGCCTGATGACCGATCTTGCATCCGATGACCAGTACGATTTTATCGCACCCTCCCATGATGCACAACCGGGAACATCACCAGGTCGTCTAAAGGCGACGGTTTCTCAGACAGAACCAAGGTTCCTGTTAACCCTTACTCCCCGAAACCTCGTAAGTACGGAGACCGACACCAATCCAGAGTATATCCGGCTATTCCAGAATTATCCAAATCCTTTTAATCCTACAACGGTTTTTGCCTTTGCCATCCCATCCAATGGGTTAGTACGTCTTAGCCTGTACAGTGTATCGGGAGCAGAAGTGGCTACCATAACCAACAGGAGATTTACCGCAGGACAGCACTCGGTTTCATTTGATGGCACCCATCTTTCCAGTGGGATCTATTTTGCGCGGATGGAGCTAATCATGGATAATGGTATCTCGGAAACCCGAAATCTGAAAGTAAGCCTGCTGAAGTAGTTTGTTCGTCTCGTAGGGGCCCCTGAAACTAGCGCAAGCGTCCGCTTGTGCTTTTTTGTCATCTTAACCAGTTCCCCTTAGTGTAGGTGCAACACGAGTAGAAATATCAAGCTAAGCTAGAACTGACATATTTTGATATTAATTAATTATAAATTGCAATAATTAATTTGGTTTAGTTCTTAAAAAAAAATATCTAGCATGAGACTTCAGCCAAAAACTGAAAGTCCATTCAAATAAATCCAAAAAATCAGCTTGTTATGAAAAAGATCAAAATTCTACTTACATCCACGTTTATTCTACTTTTATGCACCTTTACTGTTGACACGACCAACTTGTCAATTGATTCAAATAAAGCCTATGCAGACTCTTTTAAATGCTGCCCAGAGGAAGGGTCAATCTGTGTAGTTGGTGAGGAAGAATTTTTAAACTATCAGGATACCCCAGTTGAAGTTCTTTGTAACGCATAGCTTGCTAGAACAAGCAGATACCCATTATTGTTCTATAACAATAAAAAATTGTCATGGCTTCAAGACGGCGATTATTTCTATAATCGCCGTCTTAGCACTCATGTCATGTGAGAGTAAAAGCAATCATAGAGCTTTATCCGTAGTTACATTTTCTACTGAAATAAATACGACAAAATTGATACCTAATGATTCAATAGTTTTAAAAAATTTTAATAACTCTATTAACGATTTATCCAGCACAGAATCAGGTATCACAGTGCTTTCGAAGAATGAACCCTTTGTTTATTCTTTATCCATTACTGGCGAAGTAATGGATAGTGGCTACTACTACGGTCGTGGCCCAAGAGAAGTAATTGGCCCATGGAAGGTGGGATATAACGAAGAGCTTGATTTACCTTACATTCTAGATATTAAGCTGGGAAAAATCGAATTTCTGAACACTAATGAGGGTAGTCTGAAACAAAAGAAGTTTGAAGATGAGGATCTCTTCATAATACCTAGTGAGATGTCACGTGCGAAAGATATAGCTTTTGTTGACAGTACATTAT
>JBCBST010000038.1:0-26254 GCA_039819115.1 Bacteroidota bacterium | reverse complement strand
TGAAGTTCCGGGATCAGATCCTCCGTTTTTGGTAAAATCAGATTAACAGTCCGGTGGGCTTTATCCGTGATTGTTGCGAGGCGTCTGGCTACTAAACGATCCGGGTTTTTTTCTTCTCCGAACGTATGTATACCCCACGTTTGATGGGGGTTTTGCATCAGCAACCCAAGTAAGAACCGTGAGTCGAGTCCCCCGGAAAGACCCAGGGACACGGCTTCGTTTTCGCTAAATGGAAGGGTAAGGATGCTACTCAACAGTTCAATAACGGATTCGGGGGTGCTGGACTGATCCGAATTCCAACTCAAGGGAGATACATGGACCCGGACATCGTTTTGGGTAAGATGAACCACAGAAGAAGGACCAATACGTTGAATGCCGGAAAAGAAGCAGGTAGCATCAAACGGATTGAGCCCCAGCCACTGACTCCCAAGTTGCTTCCAGTTTATCGTGCGTTCGCCGGTTACACGGGTTAACAGCTCCAGGTGGGTGGAGAACAATACGGTGTCTCTCTTTTTCCAGATAAACAATCCCCGTAATCCAACCGCATCCGTGTAGAGGCTAATTCCAGATGACTCCCAGGCACAGATCGCGAAATGACCGTTTTGGTTCTGAATATGCTCAGGTTTGGTGTTCAACAGATGAGACCAATCGGACTTGGACAGGTATCGGTGCGGTATGCCTCTCGAAATCCCGGTTCCGCACACCGCAAACCCACATTTTATAGAGGGTGCGGATAGAATAGTGGTTGTTGGAGGTCCGCCAGCGCAGACAAACCGGTTTTCATCATCCAAAAGAAGTTGAAACGGAAGCTGGTTGGAAAGAATACGGGAGCGGTAGATACTGATATCACCGCTTCCACCAAAGAACCAGCTCATTGAAGACGGGCCAGCTCAGCCTCGGCGGCTATGGCTCCGAATGCAGCCCAGTTTTGTCCTTTGTTTATGGCGTTCCACCACTCCAGAGCCCGTTCTGTTCGTCCGTTGATGTAGTGCCAATTTCCCATTCCATAGCCTAATGTGGCATTTTCAAGAGCGGTTTCTGAACCCGTTAAAAGGTCATCCTCCTCAAACACGCCTTTAAACACCAATAAAAGGTCATGGTATGAGGTATTTTCAATGATCTCCAGATTCTCGGTGACCGGTTCCAGTATTTTACCGGCTTCTTCGTCTTTACCTCCCCGGCGCAAGCTCATGTAATACCAGTAGAGGGCGGCAATCATCATATCGTTATTGTTGGAAATACCCATGCAACGAGCATAGTATTGTGCTGCCGATTCAAAGTTCCCGTTCAGGTAATGAGCCAGTCCCAGGTGATAATAAATGTTGGTATGGAGGGTACTGGTAGGTTGATTCAGCGCATTGGGAAGGCCGTCGGGTTCTACACGATCTTCGGTTCCGGTTATTAAACCGGATGCCGTCTCAAAATCAGTAATGGCTAAATCGAATGCCCGAAGAGTGATATACCGATGACCCCTGTGCCGGTAGAGACGGGCATCTTCAGGATATTGAGTGATAGCGGAACTGAGTACGTCAATGGCTTCGCGGTATTCGCCCTGGTAGGCTTTTTTGCGGGCTTGCCAGATCAGCATAGTGGTCAAGTCATCGTCGTTGGCTTCGGCAGCGTCAATCAACGAATCGATACGAATTTCTAATGCTTCAGGTAAAGTAGACGGGCGGGTGAAGAGGGTATCACCGAGCAAAGAAACCGATTGAATACCATCGCCCAGCTCTTGCAAAGGAGCAGGCTCCGTTTCACAACCTGAGAGCTGCAACAGCAGCAGGCAAAACCAAACAGCGGGTATAAACGAAGCCTTCATCTGGTATGGGTTATAATTGTAGATCCATGGTCAGTTCTTTTCCATCCCGGATTACGGTAATGGTCGTGAGCTGCCCTTTTTTGAATTTATTTAATGCACCCATATAAGCGTAGATATCGGCAAGTTTCTCTCCACCTAATCCGATAATGATATCTCCTCCCAGCACCCCGGCGTTATCGGCAGATCTTCCTTTAGTTACACCTGTAATTCTCATCCCTTCTCCATCAAATCCATAATCCGGTACCACGCCAAGTGTTGGCCCCTCCATTCGCATGGATGGGCGTTGTTCTCCGGGAGCTTCTTTAAATACAAGCTCTTCCTGTGTGATGGTGTCGAGATACTCAATTACCCGAACCAGATGCTGTAATGCGAGTGCTTCTCCTTCAGCGTTGATGTATTCGGTATCGTCTGCCGGGGTATGATAATCGGCATGGGTATCGGTGAAGTAGTGCAGTACCGGGATATCCTGGTAGTAGAAGCTGGTGTGATCACTGGCACCGGTACCATCAATAACGAGGTTGAGATCCAGGGAGTCTAGATTGGCTACCTTAAGGATGTCTTCCCAGCTTTCGGAGGTGCCTACACCGAAGATCATCAGTTTCTCGTTACTCATTCGTCCGATCATATCCATATTGATCATAGCCAGGGCATTATCAAGGCTTACAGTAGGCTCTTTTACGTAATGCGCAGAACCGAGCAGCCCCATTTCTTCCCCGGAAAATGCCAGGAAGAGGATGTCTTTTGATGGACGGTTTGCAGAGAAATACTGGGCCAATTCCAGTAAACCTGAGGTCCCGGATGCATTGTCATCGGCTCCATTGTGGATGAGAACAGAGTCTCCCCGGTACAGAGAACCGAATTCTCCCATACCCAGATGGTCGTAATGGGCGCCAACAATCACCAGTTCATCACTTTGACCGGTGCCCTGCAGCAAAGCAGCTACGTTTTTAGAAAGGCGTTTTTCGCCGGTGGTATCGGTGGAATGAGGATTTCGGAGAATAGCCGTGTTAATGGTAAAAGATTGAAAGTAGGTGTTGTCGTCACCGGCAGGTTCCAGACCGAAATCACGAAAGTGATCGGCGATATAATTGGCTGCAGTGGATTCTTCAGGAGTACCGGCTTCCCGGCCTTTCAAATCATCACTGGCCAGAAAAGTAATGTGGGTGAGCACGTCCTCAGCGGTAATAGCATCAGTAAGAGACGATTCTTTACCAGATTCGGGTGCTGCGCAAAACGTAGTCAGCACACCAACAGACAAAAGTAAAAGGGAGAAAGAGAGCAATCGGTTCATGAGAATAGAAGAATAAGTTTGACTAAAGATAGGGAAAACTGCTGTTCTCCAAACGATCTTTAATGACAGGGTGCACTCGCTTTTTACAATATTTACTGCGTACCTTTGAACATGGTTAGGGGTGTCCTGCCCGATCAGGACTGAGATTATACCCTACGAACCTGAACCGGCTCATACCGGCGGAGGGAAACCTGTACGCACATCTCTATGTACGCATGTGTTCTGCATGTTGACCTCCTCTATGATGTTTAATTTTAATCCCTCATGGAGGAATCATGACCATTAAGTCACTATTACTGTTGTTTAGCATTGGGTTGATCATAACCCAATTGTCGTATGCACAATCCATCACCGGAACGGTATACGATATTCAAACCCGGGAAACGCTACCCGGTGTTAACATTCTGCAAAAAGGCACGACGAACGGGGTGGCTTCCCGGCAGGATGGCACCTTCGAACTTACCCTTGAATCAGGGGCATCGCCTGTATTGGTATTCAGCTACGTCGGATTTCGGGATAAAGAAGTGGAAGTAGGAAACCGCTCGTCGTTTAATGTCTATCTGACCGCAGAAACATACCTGTCGGATGAAGTCCTGGTAAAATCGACCCGTGTGGATGCTTCAACACCATTCACCTATACCGATATAAGCAAAGAGGAACTACAGCAGCGGAATCTGGGACAGGATGTGCCGTTTCTCTTACAATCTACTCCATCGGTAGTCACAACGTCCGACGCCGGTGCCGGAATCGGGTACACGGGAATCCGGATACGTGGGGTGGATCCGGCTCGTATTAATGTGACCATAAACGGAGTACCTGTTAACGATGCCGAATCGCATGGGGTATTTTGGGTGAATCTTCCCGATCTGGCTTCATCCATTGAAAATGTACAGGTACAACGGGGAGTGGGAACATCCGCGAACGGCGCGGCGGCATTCGGTGCCTCCATCAACATACAAACCTCGAGTGGTAACCCTGAACCGTTTGCCGAAGTGAATACCGGAATCGGTTCATTTGGCACCAGAAAAGCCAATGTCTTGTTTGGGTCGGGCCTGATGAATAATGGCTGGCAGTTTGAAGGTCGTTTATCGCGCATTAACTCGGACGGGTTTATTGACCGGGCCACCTCAGAGTTACAATCCTTATACTTGTCCGCTACGAAACAGTGGAAGAGAAGCCGCCTTCAGGCGAATATCATTTCCGGAGACGAACGCACCTATCAGGCCTGGAACGGCGTACCCGAACCTATGATCGATGGGAATGCAGCAGAACTGGAGCGATATATAGCAAATAATGTATTTAACCCGGATGAAGCTGAGCGATGGAGAAATAATCTTGGGAACCGACAGTTCAACCAGTTTACGTACGAAGACCAGGTGGATAATTATGGGCAGGATTATTACCAGCTGCATTTTTCTCATCAATATTCCAAAGAGCTTACGCTAACCTCATCCGCATTTGTAACCCAGGGGCAGGGATTTTTTGAAGAGTTCAGAGATGAGGATCCCATCGCAAGCTACGGCGCCCCGAATGGCGGTTTTCTAACCTCTGATTTAATCCGGAGAAAGTGGTTGGATAATGATTTCTATGGTCTGCTTACCAACGCCATCTATCAAAATGAAAGTGGACTACGTTTCACCTTCGGTCAGGGCTTTACCTTTTACGATGGAAACCAATTTGGAGAATTAATCTGGGCAGCTAATCCGGCAGGATTGGAAAATGAAGATGAGTATTACCGGGGAGATGTTGAGAAAACGGACCTGAATGTGTTTGCTAAAGCGGAATACCCGTTCAGCGACAGGCTCATCGGGTTTGTGGACGTACAGGCCCGCTGGATCAACTACGATATAAACGGCACCGATGAAGTAAGTTCCTTTGGTGTGGTTGTGGCAGATGTAAGTCAGACCGACGATTTCTTTTTCATTAATCCTAAAGCAGGGGTCAATTTTCTGCCTACCGATCAGGACCGGATATACGCCTCGTTTGCCATTGGTAACAAGGAACCCACCCGATTAGAGTACATCAGCTCCTCGGCCAATGCCACTCCCGATCACGAAACGCTCTATAACCTGGAAACCGGGTGGATGAGGGAAAGTAACCGCTACTTTGCAGGTGTTAATGCCTTTATGATGCTGTATCAGAATCAATTAGTGGTAACGGGCGAGCTAAGCGATGTAGGGTTTGCCCTGCGCCAGAATGTGGACGACAGCTACCGGATGGGACTGGAATTCCAGGGTGGAGTACAGCTCACGAACTGGATCAGCTGGTCGGGTTCGCTCACGCTAAGCCAGAATAAAATCCGTGAGTTCACCTATTTCCTGGATGATTTTGATAATGGAGGTCAGCAGGCTTTTGTTCTGGAAGATGTGGATCTGGCTCTTTCTCCGAATGTGGTGGGGAACTCGGTACTTGCGTTCCAGCGCAGAGGGTTAAAAGCGGAATGGATGGCCCGGTACGTAGGTCGTCAATACCTGGATAACACTGAAACCCGAAGCCGTTCGCTCGATCCGTTTTTTGTTAATGATATTCAGGTTAGCTACTCCTTTTCAGAACTTGGTTTTTTGAATCAGCTAACGGCTTCGTTATTGGTTAACAATGTGCTGGATGTAGAATATGCACCGAATGGATATACGTATGGCTGGATTTCAGGAAATCAGCAACAGCATTTTAACTTTTTGTATCCCCAGGCCGGTATCAATTCGTTAATGCAGCTGAGATGGCAGTTCTGATGCTGGCTTAGCTGAACGTTAAGGCTCGTTAAGCAGGTTTAGCAGAGGTCAGATAATCTGTATCTTTCCCTGAAATTATTTTGAACTAAAAACCAAGAATTATGCAATTTGGATTTGGAATAGGCCCTGATACCGCGTGGATGCGCGAGGAGCTCACCAATCTGGGTGTGGAAGAGTTAAAAACACCAGAGGATGTAGACCGTGCCATGAAAGAATATAAAGGCACGATGTTAATGGCCATTAACTCAGTATGTGGCTGTGCAGCGGGTAATGCCCGCCCGGGTTTAGGCATAGCGCTGGATCAAAGCGAAGCCCGCCCTGATCATATGGTTACTGTTTTTGCGGGGCAGGACAAAGAAGCCACCGCACATGCCCGTGACTATTTCAGCGAGTACCCTCCTTCATCACCTGCATTCGCATACTTTGTGGATGGTGAAATCAAAGCCATGATTCCCCGTCACCGTATTGAAGGTCGCTCACGCGAAGAAGTAGCCGGAGACTTGAAAATGGTATTTGAAGCATTTGGTAAGAAAGAGGCTGAATAAATTCAGCCGATTCTCAAATTAATAGAAGCCCGCCTATAGATTTTAGGTGGGCTTTTTTTATACTCTGAAAACGTTTGTTAGCAATACAGAGGATTACATGAATAAGCTATTCAGCAGCGATGAGATTTATAGTCATTTAGAGGGTACCCGCAAAGCATTGGTGGTGGAAGACAACTTTATTCTCTCGTTGCTTTATGAAAACTCGCTAAAAGAACTGGTGTTTAATACCGTTGGTGAAATCAGCGATGCGGAAACGGCGGTTGAACTCGTAAAAGAACATGATCCGGCCTTGGTGATTATGGATATCGTTCTGGATGGAAAAAGGGATGGTATAGATGCTGCAGAAGCAATCCGTACGTTTTCGAATGTTCCCATTTTGTTTGTAACGGGTAACTCGGATAAGCACCATTTCGAACGGGCCAAGCAAATTCAGAACTCCGATTTTTTAAGAAAACCGGTTACCGAGCATTCCCTGACCGAAGCCGTTAAAGTCCTGTTGAAAAAACAGGGATAGCCGTTAGAATTTTACTTCTTCGCCAGCCTTGTAAATTCGTACCCCATCGGGCTTTGCCTGTTCTCCGTTTGGGCCAAACGCATGAACGGTAGCGGCCAGCTCGTCTTCGGTCTTTATCTCCATCTCGCTTCCCGCACCTTCTATATGTGAATCGATATGCAGGGTTTGAGTAGGGAAGGCAAACTCGACCCCAAGTTCTTTTGCCAGACGCAGTACCTCGAGTAAAAAATTATGGCGTTGCTGAAGCTCCGTGCTCCAATCGGGTACATCAAAAAACACATAGACCAGTACGTCGAGAGAGTGCGCACCAAAGGAGTTAAAGTGCACTTCGTAATAATCCTGCCGAAAATTAGAATTGGCCTGTACAATCGCTTTTATGCCTTCCACAAATGCTTCCATTTGTTCGGGTGTGGTAGAGTAGGTGAGGTTAAGGATGGTTTTTAACCGGCGATATTTTCGCAAACCAAGGTTATCGATCGCTGTGTCTGCTACTTTGGAGTTGGGCACACTCACCAGCGAGTTATAGAAGGTTCGCACACGCGTAGATCGGAATCCCACTTCTTCGACGGTACCCTCTACGCTTCCTACTTTTATCCAGTCGCCGATTCGAAAGGGTTTGTCCACAAAAATAGTAATCGATCCAAAAAAGTTAGCCAGCGTATCGCGAGCAGCCAGGGCAACGGCCAATCCACCAATTCCTAAACCTGCAATCAGAGAAGCAATGTTGTACCCGTTATTCTGGAGTACGGTAATGATGCCCATAATCACCACAAAGAAACGGAGGGTTTTCCGAATAAGGGGGACTAGCTGGTCGTCGAGCTTATTGTCGGTTTTAGCCGTTATAGCCTGCAGATATTTGGCAAAGACGTCGGTAAGGTTAAAGAGCAACCAAATGATGCCAAAGGAAAAGGCCAGCTCCAGGATAATGGACAGGTAATAGTTCAGCGTTACCGAAAGCTGTAAGTTGGTGTAGGTAAGGGCAAAGAACCCCATCAATACGATGAACCCGGAGGGGCGCTCAATCCCCTCAATGAGATCGTCATCCCACTGCATACTGGTTCTTTGAGCCAGTTTTTTTACATAGTTCTGTAGGATAAACTCGAATAGTTTACGAACAATGAATCCGATCAGAATCCAGACGAATACGGCAAGGAACTGCCATATTTCCACTCCCCACCATTCGTCTCTTAACGCCTCTGGTAATACACTTACCAGTGCTTCAACCCATGACGAAAATGTGGCCTGATACAGAGCCGGGGTTTGCTCGATCGTTGAGGTCGAAAAGATCCAGTTGCCGTTACGGTGCACCAGATACACCTCAGGAAGAGCGTCAAACAAAATGTATTGTTCTTCGCCCGAAAGAGAATCTACATAATTGGGCTCGTTGGGTACCGTCTCATACACAACAATAAGTCCCCTGGCATCAAGGACGCGCTTCAGCTGCTGCGCGATATCCTGCTTTTCAGAATCGTTACCTTGGACTAATGCGAAAGGGAGAACAGCTTTTTTATAATCGATATGTCCTTTTTGCTGCCAGTGTAAAAAGGTATGTAACGCTTTTCGGGGCGAATGGAGCAGGGGAGAAGGTTCTATAGTCAGATCCGTTTCCTGCCCGTGCAGCATGTTGCTGCTCATGATCAATAAAAAGCCACAAAAAAAAACCGTTATAACACGTTGCATCATCCTCTGTTCCATCTTGATTCACCCAGAAGGTACGAAAAGGAATGATGCTTCTCAGTTATCCGTACGGATTTTGCTCAACAACGCTCCCATCGGCCAGATGCACGACCCGGTCGCCGTAAGCGGCCATTTCTTCCGAATGGGTAACCTGAATAATAGTTACTCCGTCATCATCATTTAATGCCTTAAACAGCTTCATGATTTCATGACTTTGTTTGGAATGAAGATTGCCGGTGGGTTCGTCAGCCAGGATTAGTTTTGGTTTGCCGATTAAGGCACGGGCAACGCCCACAACCTGTTGCTGTCCTCCGGAAAGTTGCTCGGGGAAAAGATCTTTTTTTGCAACCAGGTTAAATCGGTCCAGCATGTCGGCAACCAGTCCTTTGCGTTCCTTTCCTTTCACTTTACGGTACAACAGAGGCATTTCAATGTTTTCGTATACCGTCAGTTCATCAATCAGGTGGTAGGCCTGAAACACAAACCCGATATGGGTTTTATGGTATTCGGTTTTTTTGCGTTCGCTTAGACGGTGGGCCGGTTCATCCAGAAAATGATACTCGCCATCAAAATCACCATCCAGAAACCCAAGAATATTGAGCAAGGTGCTCTTTCCGGATCCGCTGGGTCCCATTATGCTGATGAATTCTCCTTCCTGTACATCCAGGTCTATACCCTTGAGTATGAAGGTGCGCTGTAATTTATGATGAATGCTTTTGTCTACATCTCTTAGTTTGATCATAAAACCTATTGTTCCGTTTTTAAGCTAATGATTGGATTAGATAGTGCTGCCTTGATGGACCGGTATGCAACGGTGATAAATGCCAGTAACAGGGTACACAAAAAAGAAAGCAAAAATACAGTGGGGCTTAACGGTATTTTGTAGGCAAAGTTAGAAAGCCAGCCATTCATAACGTACCATGCAACAGGTGCAGCTATAAAGAAAGAGATACTGGTAAGAACGATAATCTCTTTTCCAAAGATTGTAAGAATACTCCCCATGGAGGCTCCCAGTACTTTTCTGACCCCAATTTCTTTCGTTTTTGTAGTTGCCATGTATGAAATGAGACCAATTAAACCCAATGCTCCTATGAGGATTGCTATACCGGTAAACACATTCATTATTTTTCTGGTGCGTTCTTCATCTTCATACATGGATGCAATACGCTCATCTAAAAACTCATAATCCGCTACATGGTCGGGGAAGTGCTCGTTAAAGGTTGCTTCCAGAAGTTCGATGGCTTCTGAAGTTTGAGCAGTATTAATTTTGATTCCGGATAAGGTATAGTTGCGTTCCGGGGTGATGACAACCGGGGCAAGCTGCGTATGGAGTGATTGGGTATTAAAATCTTTGACCACTCCTACAATAGAGGCTTGCTTCCCCCAAAACCGAACTTCTTTTCCGAGCAGTTCCGTATAACGATCGCCATATCCCACCTGCCTGGCAAATGATTCATTAACCAGATAGGCATTGGTGGTATCGGAAGGGCGATAGTTTGTACCGGCCAGTAGGGTGAGTCCATAGGTTGAAACATAGTCTTCGTCTCCAAACTTAACCTCTGCTCCATTTTCAGTTTTCAGGGTATCATCGATGAAGTAATAGTTCCCTCCCCACACATTACCGTTGGTGGATCCCGAGTTCGAGAATGTAACGGAATGAATGGAATTGGAGCGGACTAACTGCTGCTTAAACGTATCCAGTGTTGCTTTATCGTCGTATGGGATGGATACTTCGACAAGAGCTTCTTTTTGAATTCCAAGGTCTTCCGATTTGAAGAATCGGGTCTGATTAGCAATAATGAGTGTGCAAATAACCAATGCCTGGGTAATAGCAAATTGAGTTACAATGAGCCCCCTGCGCAAGGATAAACCAGAGGTATAGGATGCCGATAGATTATTTTTTATGGCTTTAATCGGGTTAAACCGGGAAAGATAATACGCCGGATAAAGCCCGGCCATCAGGGTGGTAAGTAGAAACACACCAATCAAAAAGAGGATCAATGCCGTGTTGTTAAATACACCTGTTGGCAGCGTGAAACCCAGAATCGGTTCGATAAACCGAAGAGAAAATTCGGTAGCACCAACTGCAATAAGAAGAGAAATAAACGTGATGACCGCCGTTTCTGATAAAAAGTGCACGATCAACTGAGACCGCGTGCCTCCTAATGTTTTTCTGAGCCCGACTTCTTTCGAGCGCCGTACGGCTAATGCCGTATTAAGATTTATAAAATTGATGCAGGCGGCCAGAATCAGAAGAAAGCCAATGATTGCCAGGGTCCATAAGGTTTGTTGTTCTACCACCCGACCGTTATAGGTATCGAAACGGGAGTCGAAATGAATCGCCTGCATAGGCTGTAAGAAAAAATCGAGTACTTCAGCGGTTTCAGCACCTCTGTGCTTTGTGATTAAATCATCAAACTGAGCATCGATATGATCTTTTGTTACTCCCTCATTAAGCAAGACATAGGTTTGCCAGGAACTGCTGTTACTTCCCCAGTTATCAATGCCAAACTCCGTGCCATTTCTGGACACCGAAGAAGAAGACCCAATCACGAGAAAAGGATAGTCTGAGTTGGCCGGAGGATCTTCCACGACTCCTGTCACTACTAAATCGATAGGTTCACCGGTATTCATTACCAGTTCTTTCCCCAGCACATCGGTAGTGCCGAACACGCGGTTTGCAAAGCGCCGGGTAATAACAACCGTATTAGGATCTTCAAGTGCGTTATCCGGGTTGCCGCTGAGCCATCGATAATCAAAAAGCCTGAAGTAGCCGGGATCAGCCATCGCTGTATTTCCTTCCGAAAACTTATTGGTCTGGCTGGCTTCAGGGAGAGTGAATACAGGTGCGCCGAAGTTGGTATTAACCAAAACCGTAGTTTCTACTCCGTCTATGCCCGAACGTATTCCTTCGGCAAGCAGATAAGGTCCTCCACGGTCGTAATCTTCATTACCAAAGTCCGTTTCGTATCGAACCACACGGTATACACGATCCTTGTTTTGGTGCCAGGTATCAAAGCTTAAATCGTATTGGATCACCAAAAAGACAATAACTGCACAGGTAATTCCGAGTGATAGCCCCCCGATATTGATAAGGGTATGGCTTCTGTTTTTGATGAGATTGCGGAAGGCAATTTTGAAATAGTTCTTCAGCATGGGTTCACCTATTCGGTTTTAAGACTGGTTATCGGGTTCGTAAACGCGGCCCGGATAGCCCGATGTGCAATCGTAAGTAATGCCAGGCTTATGGTTCCCGCAAAGGCAAGAATGAAAACAGAAGGTCCCAGCGGAATTTTGTAGGCAAAGTTAGAGAGCCAGCCATTCATGGCGTACCATGCAATGGGAGCCGCTATGAAAAATGAGATACTCGTAAGAATAATAATCTCTTTTCCGAAGATGGTCAGAATACTTCCTACCGAAGCTCCCAACACTTTTCTGACCCCGATCTCTTTCGTTTTCGTGTTTGCCATATATGAAACCAGGCCGATTAAACCCAACGCGCCAATGGCAATGGCAATAAAGGTGAAGATGTTCATGATATGCTCGGTACGCTGCTCATCCTCATACAAATTTTGTATACGTTCATCTAAAAAGAGGTAGTCAAACACATATGACGGGAAGTACTTGTTAAACGCTCCCTCAATAAGCGTTATAGCTTCGCTGGTCTGGCCGGCGCTGATTTTAATGCTGGCAACGCGATAATTTCGCTCGGCTGCAATAAGTACGGGACTCAGGTCGGCATGTAAGGATTGGGTGTTAAAATCTTTTACCACTCCAACAACAGGTGCTGTATTTCCCCAAAACTCGATTTCTTTTCCCAGAATCTCATTATAAGCATCCGTGTAGCCTACTTCTTTTGCGAACGACTCATTCACGATGTATGCATTGGTGGTATCTGAGGCCCGGTAGTTTGATCCGGCTAACAGTTGAAGTTCATAGGTACTGACATAATCTTCATCCCCAAATTTAATCTGTGCACCTCCTTCTACACGGGTGGTATCTTCTATAAAGAAATAATTGCCCCCCCAGATACTACCACTCGTTGACCCGGAGTTTGAAAAGGTTACCGAGCGAATGGCGCTTTGAGAAAGCAGCTCTTGCTTAAAGGGATCCAGTACCTGTTTATCATCCATTGCGATATTTATCTCCAGGATAGAATCCCGGTTATATCCCAGATTCCTGTTTTGAAAAAACCGGGTTTGTGTGGAGATAATAACGGTACAAATAACCAGGGCCTGGGTAATGGTAAACTGGCTGATGATTAATCCTCTTCTAAGGGATAGCCCGGAGTTAAAAGAGGCATTCAGGGTATTCCGGATGGCTTCCATGGGGCTAAACCGGGCCAGGTAATAGGCGGGATAGAACCCGGCCATAAGGGTGGTAACCAGGAAAATGCCGATCAGGAACAAGAGCAACATCGGGTTTTGAATAAGATTGAGTTGAAGCTCAAAACCAAAAACGGGTTCCAGGAACCGAAGAGCGATCTCCGTTGTCCCTATTGCGATCAACATGGATAAAAACGTAATGATGCCGGTTTCGATAAGGAAATGAATGATGAGCTGGTTCTTTGTACCTCCCAAGGTCTTTCGGAGTCCCACTTCCTTAGAGCGCCTTACCGCTAATGCGGTATTCAGGTTAATGAAGTTAATACAAGCCGCAAGCACCAACAGAAACCCGATGATACCCAGCGTCCAAAGGGCGCTTTTCTCAATTACCCGGTTGTTATAGGTATCGAAACGGGAATCGAAATGAATGGTTGATAACGGCTGAAGGAAGTACTCGAGTACCGCAGCACGTTCTTCATCCCGGTATTTGGTAATCAGATCGTCGAATTGAGCGTTAATTTCTTCCGCTTTTACTCCGGGCTCTAATAACACATAGGTTTGATAAGCCGTCGACTGGCTTCCCCACGATGTACTTTCGAAGGTATCTCCGTCACGGGAGGCTGACATCAGAGATAACAGTACCTGGAAAGGAAAATCACTATTAACCGGTGGATCTGTTACCACCCCGGTAACCTGCAAATCAATCATTCTGCCCACATTCATGGTTATGCTGTTACCGATCACATCAACCGATCCAAACAGGCGCTCGGCAAAGCTTTTAGTAATAACCACACTGTTTGGCTGATCAATGGCCGTGGCTTCATTTCCGGCCAGCCAGGTGTAATCAAAAAGCTGGAAGTAGTCAGGATCAACCAGGGCTACACTCGATTCTGTAAACTTATCTGCAGTGCCTTCTTCGGGAGAGGTGAATACCGGTGTGCTGAAGTTATTATGGATGAGGACGGCTGTTTCTACTCCCGTCATATCGTTTCTGAGTGCTTCGGCCATAGGATAAGGACCGCCGCGATTGTAGTCTTCAGCTCCGAATTCGGTATCTAACCGCACTACACGATATACCCGGTCGTTATTCGCATGCCAGGTATCGAAGCTTAGATCAAATTGAATGACCAGGAAAACGACGATTGCACACGTTATCCCCAGGGTTAGTCCACTCAGATTAATGAGCGTATGACTCTTATTTTTAATCAGGTTGCGAAAGGCAATTTTCAGATAGTTCTTCAGCATGAGGTCGGTTATTCGGTTTTTAGGCTGTTAACGGGATTGACAATGGCTGCTTTCAGAGACTGGAAGCTTACCGTTAACCAGGTAATGCATAAGGCCGCACATCCCGATATGAGAAATATCCACCAGTTAACGCCGGCTTTATAGGCAAAATCGGCCATCCATAAGTTCATGAGGTACCACGATATCGGGGTAGATATGGCAATAGCAATAAGTACCAGTTTGGTATAGTCGGTAGAAAGCAGAACAACCAGGCTGCGCATAGAGGCGCCCAGTATTTTCCGGACTCCAATTTCTTTGGCACGTTGTTCAGCGGTGAACGCCGATAATCCAAACAGACCCAGGCAGGAAATGAAAATGGCGATGATGGCAAAGTACCGGGAAAGTGCACCCACCCTCATTTCTGCACGGTACATGTTCGCATAATCCTGATTCATAAATCGGTATTCGAACGGGTATTCCCGGTTGAATTGTTTGTACACGTCTTCAATCTGAGCCAGCGTATTCGAAATATCATTCGACTCAATACGGGCAAAAGCTCTCCAGTTCCAATCGATCAACCTGAAAAACGATGGGCCTACCTGTGTTCTGAAGCTTTGGAAATGTACGTCTTCCGTAATACCAATAATCTCGTAGTCTTCGTCCCACAGGGTAATGGTTTCACCGATCGGATTTTCCAGTCCCATCACCTTTACAGCGGTTTCATTTAAAATGATCTTGGTTGAATCGGATCCAAACTCAGTAGAAAACGCCCGTCCTTCAACGAGTTCCATTCCTACGGTTTCAATCAATCCGTATTCCACCCCGAAAAACTCAAACTCGATTCTGGCATCGGATTGTTTTCCCGGCCAGTCCAGCCCCGTCGTGCTACTGTTTTGACCCAAAAAGGGATGATTTGATCTGGCTACGCTTACTACTCCCGGAATCTTTTCAAGTTGTCCCTTCACGGTTTCCCATTGTTCTCCAACTTCATCTTCGGTATCGAAATAAATGAGATTATCTTTTTTGTAGCCGAGGTTTCCGTTTTGGATGAATTGAATTTGATTGTAAATAGCTACACTGGAAACGATTAATATGATGGACAAACTTACCTGGAATACGACCAATCCTTTTCTGGCAAATGCCTCTTTCCAGGATGACTTCATGGAACCTTTGAGGGTTTGAATAGCCTGCATGGAAGAGAGGAAAAAGGCAGGGTAACTTCCTGATACAAAACCCGTGAGGAGCACCATACCCAGAAATACAGAGACTAGAATAGGGTTACCATAGTCAATAGAAATTGATTTATCGGTCAGAGTATTGAACATGGGCAGAAAGAACTCGACCAATGCTATGGAGATAAACAATGCGAAGATGGTGATGATCATCGATTCACCAATGAACTGTCCGATTAGCGATTCTTTACTGGCTCCGATCGATTTTCGAATACCAACTTCTTTGGATCGTTTTGAAGCTTTTGCGGTGCTCAAATTCATGAAGTTGATGCATGCAATAAGCAAAATGAAAATGGCGATGATGATGAATAACCGCACATATTCAATACGGCCCCCCGACTGTACTCTGTTTTCAAAATCTCCCTTCAGATACAGATCGGCAAAAGGATATACAAAGAGTTCCACGATGGTATCGTCCGTCTTCGTTTTTACATAGTCTCTCAGCTTTTCATTGAGTTCGGGAATCGCTGTACCGGCTTTTAACGTGCTGATCGTTCGCGGCCCGTTGTTTCCCCATTCATTCGCCCAGGGTGTTTCGGATAGCCAGTCATCATACCGCAAGGCATATTCGAACTGAAACGTGGAATAGGCAGGCATATCTCTTTGCACACCCGTAACCGTTAACTCTGTATCGTTATTTAAGGTGATCCCTTCACCCACCGGATTCCGATCGCCGAAGTATTTTTTTGCCATGGTCTCAGACAGTACAACGGTATTGGGAGACGTGAGAAGCTCGTCTCTTTTCCCATAGATCAAATCAATGTCCAGGATCTTGTAGAAATCGTTCTCGACGAATACTCCAGTTTCCCGGTGGGTTTCATTGTCTTTGGTGAACACATGTTGAAAACCCCAGGTATAGTTGGAAGCATATTCAAACTCAGGAAAATCCACCTTCAGATTTCTACCCAGTATTCCCGGTGTATTTGATCGTGTGAGCACCTCGTTGGTGTATACCTGGTGTTCCATGATTTGGTAAATCTGTTCCACATTGGCGTGATATCGATTCACCTTTAGCTCATCCTGAACCCATAGTACGATGAGGAAGCTACAGGTAAGACCAATAGACAATCCCAATACATTGATAAAAAAGGAGCTTTTATAGCGGGTAAAGCTTCGGAATGCGGTTTTAATATAGTTTTTTAGCATGGGTTCACTTATTCAGGTTTGAGACTTTTAACGGGATTGACAATGGCTGCTTTAACAGATTGAAAGCTTACGGTTAACCAGGTAATGAGGAGGGCCGAGCATCCGGCTACGATAAATATCCACCAGTCCACGCCGGTACTGTAGGCGAAACCGCTCATCCATGCCTGCATGATGTACCAGGAAATGGGGATAGATACTACAATGGCCATCAGGACCAGTCTGGTGTATTCGGTTGAAAGAAGCATGATCAGGCTACGTATAGACGCACCTAGTACCTTTCTAACACCGATTTCTTTTGCCCGTTGTTCGGCAGTAAATGCTGATAACCCAAACAGACCCAGGCAGGAAATGAAAATGGCGATAAACGCAAAATATCGGGAAAGGGTACCCACCCGCATTTCAGCACGATACAAATTTGCGTATCGCTGGTCCATAAAACTGTATTCGAACGGATACTCCTGGTTGAATTGCTTGTACACCTCCTCAATCCGAGATAACGTGTTCGAAATATCGTTCGACTCGATACGGGCAAAGGCTCTGTAGGGAGCATTTCTTAGTCTGAAGAAAGAAGGACTTACCTCCGTTCTGAAGCTCTGGAAATGAACATCTTTGGTTATACCAATTACGGTGTAGTCTTCACCTCCCACTGTTACGGTTTCACCAACAGGGTTCTCAAGCCCCATCACTCGAATAGCAGTCTCATTTAGCATGATACTGGACGAATCCGATCCAAATTCATCGGAGAACGAACGTCCATCAACCAGTTCAATACCCATGGTTTCGATTAAGCCATAATCCACCCCGAACTGTTCGAACTGAATGATCTCATCCGGATCGCTTCCTGGCCATACCAACCCCGAAACCCCACTGGAAGGGCCTAGAAAAGTATGTGTTGTTCGGGCAATACTGAGTACACCTGGAATCTTTTCCATCTGATCTTTTACCGTATCCCATTGTTCACGAATATTCGCTTCAGTATTGAAATAAATGAGGTTTTCTTTGGTGTACCCAAGGTTCTTGTTTTGAGTGAATTGAATCTGGTTGTAGATAGCAATAGTGGATACAATCAGAATGATGGACAAGCTGACTTGAAATACGACCAGTCCTTTTCGGGCAAGTGCCTCTTTCCAGGATGATTTGATAGAGCCTTTTAGCGTTTGAATAGCCTGTAATGAAGACAGAAAAAAAGCGGGATAGCTTCCTGCAATGAAACCGGTAAGCAGTACCATGCCAAAAAAGGAGGAAACAAGAACAGGATTGGTATAATCAACGGAAATCGATTTATCCGTCAGGTTATTGAACGCTGGCAGGGCAACTTCCACCAACACAATAGAAATAAAGAGGGCAAAGAAGCTGATGAGCATCGACTCGCCGATAAACTGTCCGACTAGTGAGCCTTTACTGGCCCCAATCGATTTCCGGATTCCCACCTCTTTTGATCGCTTCGAAGCTTTCGCTGTGCTTAAGTTCATGAAGTTAATGCACGCAATAAGCAAAATGAAAAGTGCGATGACGCTAAACAATCGCACGTATTCAATACGCCCACCCGCTTCTTCTTTGTTTTTAAAATTCCCTTTCAGGTAGAGGTCACCAAAAGGGTACACAAAGAGCTCAGTAAACGTAGCCTCGTTCTTTGTTGCTATATAGTCTTTAATTTTTTTGTTCAGATCCTCGGTATCTACCCCTACGTTTAGTTTCGTGATGGTTCTTGGGCCAAAGCTTTCCCAGGTATTAGCCCAAGCGGTTGCTCCCAGCCAGTCTTCATAGGGGAGGAGGTAGCTGAATTGAAAACCCGAATAGATGGGCATATCGGTAAATACGCCTGTAACCATTAACTCCTGGCCATTACTCATGGTGATACCTTCACCTACAGGATTGGAGTTCTCAAAGTAATTTTTGGTCATAGACTCCGACAAAACGATAGTGTTTGGGGAGGAGAGCAGTTCATCCTTATTACCATAGATCAGATCGATATCCAGAATGTTGAAGAAACTGTTCTCAACATACCTCCCTCTCTCACGATGTGTTTGATCTCCTCGGGTAAACAAATATCCTACGGGCCAGGTATAATTTGAGGCATACTCAAATTCCGGAAAATCGTTAACCAGGTTTCGGGCCAGAATACCAGGGGTATTTCGCCGGGTTATGATCTCATCCCTATACATATGGTGGCCCATAATCAGATGGATCTGATCAATATCCGAGTGATATTGATCCATTTTTAGCTCATCAAATACCCATAGAACAATCAGAAAGCTACAGGTGAGTCCTATTGACAATCCCAGTACGTTGATTAAAAAAGAACTTTTATTCCGGGTAAAGCTTCGGAATGCGGTTTTGATATAGTTGGTAAGCATGAGTTCGGCTATTCGGTTTTAAGGCTTTTAACGGGATTGACAATGGCAGCTTTCAGAGATTGATAGCTTACGGTTAGCCAGGTAATGCACAGGGCCGAGCATCCGGCTATGACGAACACCCACCACTCGATTCCGGAACTGTAGGCATAGTCATCCATCCATATCTGCATGACATACCAGGAAACAGGGATCGAAATAGCAATGGCTATGAATACGAGCTTGGTGTAGTCTTTGGATAATAAGAACAGGAGTTGTTGAAGGGTGGCACCCAATACTTTTCGCACTCCGATTTCTTTAGCCCGTTGTTCGGCCATAAAGGACGAGAGCCCAAATAGCCCCAGGCAGGAAATGAACACAGCAAAGAAAGCAAGGTATTTGGATAAGGCTCCAATACGTAACTCGGATCGATACAAATTGGCATACCGATCGTCCATAAACTCATACTCAAAAGGATAGTTGGGATTGAAAGAGGTGTACAACGTTTCGATTTGTGCCATTGTATTGGCTATATCTTCTGGCTGAATTCGAGCCACAACACGCCAACCCTGATCAGGGCTTAACCGGAAAAACATGGGGTTCAATTCGGTACGAAAGCTTTCGAAATGGAAGTTTTTAACCACACCTATTATTTCATATTCGTCTCCCCAAAGCACGACCGTTTTACCAATGGGGTCTTCCATCCCCATAATCTTAATGGCGGCCTCATTAAAGATGATCTTACTGGAATCGGCGCCGTACGCTTCGGAGAAGGTGCGTCCTTCCAGGAGTTCTATGCCCATTGTTTTTATCAGACCATAGTCCATAGCAAAGTTCTCGAAAAGGATGCGTGAACCAGGAGCTTTACCTTCCCACTGTAGTTTGCTTGTATTGGTATTTCTTCCAACAAACGAGTGGGCAGTTCGTGAAATGTGTTGTATTCCGGGTATAGCCGACAATTGGCTGTAGAATGCTCCCCACTGTTCACTCACTTCGCCTTCCAATGTAAAAGAGACCAGGTTTTCTTTTGTATATCCCAGGTGTTGGGTCTGGGTGTATTGTATTTGACGATAAATGATCAGAGTACACACAATGAGTGTGATGGAAAGGCTGAATTGAAAGATAACCAGTCCTTTTCGGGCGAACGCTTCCCTCCAGGATGATTTCAATGAGCCCTTCAAGGTTTGTATGGCCTGAACCGAAGAGAGGAAAAAGGCCGGGTAGCTTCCTGAAAACAGGCCGGTTAGGAGCGCGGTACCCAGGAATAACAATAGCAGAGTGGGGTTAGTGTAATCGAGCGTAATTGATTTTTGGGTGATGTCGTTGAAAACAGGCAGGCTCAATTCCACCAACACAATGGCTATGAACAGGGAAAAGAAGCTGATGAGCATCGATTCTCCCATAAACTGTCCGACTAATGAAGAACGAGTGGCTCCAATCGATTTACGAATTCCTACTTCTCTTGATCTCTTTTCTGCTTTTGCCGTGCTCAGATTCATGAAATTGATACAAGCAATCACCAATACAAATAAAGCGATAATAAGGAACAGCCGTACATACTCGATGCGCCCACCAGCCGGGAGCCTGTTTTCAAAGGATCCATTCAGATAGCGCTCGGCAAATGGATATACAAACACCTCGATATGAGATTCTTCTACCCGGTCTTTGATAAAGGTGTTAATCTTCTGATTAAGAGCATCCATATCCGTGTTTGGTGCCAAACGGGCGATGGATCGGGGGCCATTGTTTCCCCAGTCTGATGCCCATTCGTTTATGTCGAGCCAGTCCTGATAATTGAGTAAACAGTCAAAACGAAAGGTAGATTGGGCAGGTAGGTCATTAAATACTCCCGTTATCGTTACTTCCGTGTCGTTTTCAAACAGCAGGGTTTCGCCAATGGGATTTACATCGCCGAAGTATTTTTCAGCCATAGACCGGGACAGTACCACGGTATTTGGCTTCGTCAGTAAGTGTTCTGTAGCCCCATAAAGCAATTCGAAATCCAGGATGAGAAAGATGTCGTTTTCTACATATAAACCGACGTTCCTGCTGGACTCCGCATCTTTAGTGAATAGAAAGGAAGTGGGCCAGGCATAATTTGCCGCATATTCAAACTCGGGATATTCTTCTTTCAAGGTTCGGGCTATGATTCCCGGCGTGCTTTCAATAGTAGATATTCCATCCGCATACACCTGGTGTTCCATGATTTGAACAATCTCATCCGGATCCTTGTGATACCGGTCTACGGCAAGTTCATCCAAAACCCATAGAAAAATGAGAAAACTACAGGCCAGACCGATGGATAAGCCCGAAACATTGATTAAAAACGAACTCTTGTACCGGGTAAAATTCCGGAATGCGGTCTTGATATAGTTTTTTAGCATGATGTCACCTCAATCGTTTCTCAAACTATCTACCGGATTGGCCAGGGATGCTTTTAAGGATTGATAACCAACGGTTATCAGTCCACTGGCTACCGCAATACCACCCGCCAGGATAAACACCCACGCATCGATATCGATACGATAGGCATAGTTTTCAATCCATTGACGGCTGAACAACCAGGCAACCGGACTGGCGATAAGAAACCCGATTCCAATCAGTAGGATGAAGTCTTTGGTAATCATGGTTACAATCTTCTCCACAGAAGCTCCCAACACTTTCCGTATTCCGATTTCTTTTCTTCGTTGTTCTGTAGCAAAGCTGGCCAGGCCAAATAATCCAAGGCAGGCAATACAGATCGTGAGGATAGAAAAACCGCTAAACAGGGTCTTCAGGTTTTGCTCGCTTATGAAGGCTTTTTCCAACTCCTGATCCATAAAATGGATCTCAAAAGGGAGATAGGGTAAAAATGCTTTCCAGGTAGCTTTAAGCTGGTCTACACTCGCACTTAAATTCTCTGTTTGCAGTCGGATCAGCACCTGGTCGCTTCCACGATCTGTGTAATAGATGGCTTTTGGAAGGATGTGGCTATCTGGTCCGAACACGTGAAAGTCTGCAACTACCCCCACAACTACGTGAGGTGTATCGTTGAATACAATTTCCTCACCCAATGCCTGCTCAGGGGTATCCCACCCAAAGCTTCTTTGAGCCGTCTCGTTAATGAGAATAGAACGGGTGGCATCGGCAGAATTGGCAGGATCAAAATCACGACCGGCCAGCAGGGCCACTCCTGTTGTTTTAAGAAAATCAAAATCGGTGGGATAGACTTGTAAGATACTACCAGAAGGTCGGTTTGTTCTGGGATCATCATCAGCAAACGTTTCAAACGATATAGACCCCAGCAAGATGGAACCCATCGACACGTTTTGGATATCCGGATGTTGTAGAAGAGCCTGCTTAAACGGCTGATACTGTTCTTCTAACTGGGATTTAATCGGAAGACTTACCAGCGCTTCGGTTTCGATGCCCAGTCCCCGTTCACTGAGGTAGGAAAACTGGCGTGAAATAATGATGGTACTGATCGTTAGCCCAATGGTGATCGTAAATTGAGTGACCACCAGCGCTTTTCGTAGGAAAACGCCTTTTTTGCCAGACGTAAGCTGTCCTTTAAGTATGGTTGCCGGTCTTAGGCCGGATAATACCATCGCGGGATACAACCCGGAAAGTATGCCTACGGTTAATCCTATTCCAAGGGTTTGAACAAGAATGAGAGGATTGGAGATAAGGTGTATGGATAGGGTCTTACCTGTGAGTGCATTAAAGGATGGTAGCAAAGCCTCCACCAATAACAGGGATAAAACTGAAGAGATGAGTGCAATCAGTATGGATTCTGTCAGGAACTGCTGAATGATCTCTTTGCGGTAGGCACCATTTACTTTACGTACCCCGATTTCAGTAGAGCGTAGAGAGGCCCTGGCAGTAGCCAGGTTCATATAGTTGATGGAGGCGATAACCAACAATAAGATGCCCGTGATCAGGAAAATGCGTACGTATTCAATATTACCACGTAACTGGTCATAGCTTAAGTAGCTGCGATTGAGGTAAATGCTGGTAAGCGAGACAGGTTCTATCGGTTGATACTGCTCGGCTGGTTCACCAACGTTATTGATCAGTATGTGTCGGGCCTGAGTAAGGATGTCTTCAACATCAGCCCCTTTTTCAAGCTCTATAAACGTTTGGTAATTGGGAAAAATAGACCAGGCTTCTTCGTCGTTTTCAATCGTTTTGAATGAAACTACGACGCCCAGTTGAAAGTGGGTATTCAGCGGAATGTCATCGAACACACCGGTTACTGTATAATCTTCCTGATTGATGTTCAGCGTGTTTCCTAACCCGTTTCCATCCGGAAAATACTTTGCTTCCAGTTCCTGGGTTATCACCACCTGGTAGGGGGCACTTAGGGCGGTTTCGGGATCACCCTTAATCAGTTCGAAATCAAAAAGACGTAAAAAAGAAGGATCGGTATACATCAGCGATTCTTCATTCAGATACTCGCTGCCTTTTAACAGGGTAGCAGGGCTTTTGAGGTCTACTCGGGTAACCTCTTTTACGGAAGCTATTTGTTCCTGAATAGCTGGAGCAAATGCGGACGGGAAGTCAACATTGCCCACAAAGGATGGCTGGAATTCATACTTCGTATCCAGGCGGTAAATGCGATCTGACTTAGCATGAAAGCGATCAAAACTGAGCTCGTCGATCACAAATAAAAATAAAAGCAGGCTACAACCCAGACCGAGCGTAAGTCCAATGATGTTTATGGAGCTATAAACTTTAGTGCGGAAAATATTGCGAAAAGCAATCTTGAAATAATTGGTAAGCATACGATCACCTAGTCGGTTTTGAGGCTGTTAACAGGATTGGTCCAGGCTGCCCTGAGTGTTTGAATTCCAATAGCACACAGGCTGATTACTACAATGATGAATAGTGCCAGTACAAAGGATGCTGCACGTAGTTCAATTTTGTACGCAAACGATGAAAGCCAATGGTTTAAGGCTACAATACAACCGGGCACCGCGAGTACAAATCCAAGAAGCACCAGCCAGGTGTATTCCCTGTAAAGCAGATGCACGATGCGCAGGGTAGAGGCGCCTAGGGTTTTACGGATACCGATTTCCTTTTTTCGTTTTTGGGCGGCATAAGCCGATAACCCAATAAGCCCAAGCACAGCTACTAACACCGTTATTCCGGTAAAGAGAGAAAATAGGATGAGCAGATTCTGCTCTTTATCATAATAGGCCTGTATACGCTGGTCTAAATAGTTGAAATCGAAGGGTCTGCCGGGAACAAGCTCACCCCATATTTTTGCTACTTCTGATATGACTTCGTTATCAGAACCGGCGCTTAGCCGGATCATACCGGTTTGATTATTGCCTTCTCTTAACGTGATAACAAGTGGACGAATGGGGGAATACAATAACCCATTGTGAAAGTCTTCAACGATACCAATGATCCTTTTGTCCTTACCATTGATGGAGATCTCATCTCCAATGGTTTTCCCTTTAAACTTGGATAAGGATAGGGTAGAAGCATTTACAACCACGGAGTGTTCATCATGTATGGATGGAGCATCGGAAAAGAACTGGCCCTCTGTTATGTTCAGCTCCAGTACTTTTTCATAATCGTAATCCACTTCCTGTATCACTACATGTTCCGTTTTACCACTTTGCTGATCTTTTACCGCAGTAAGAATGGTCATGTAGCCAATGCCGGCAGGCGGCCCGGACGTAACCCCTTCCACATAAGCCATGTGTTGCACATTGCTTTTGAATGTGGAATAGTGTTCACCCAGCGAACCCGTGGGAAAGGTTATAACCCGATCCTGGTTAAAACCCAGATTCAGGGTTTGTATAAAATCCACTTGACGATACATGGTAACCGTACACACCACTAAGAATATGCTTGCGGCAAATTGAAATACCATGATGCCTCGTCGCAGCATACGACCTTTAGAAGGTAACACCTGGTTTTTAAAAGCATGATGAGCCTGGATGGAAGACAGGTAAAAAGCCGAATAACTGCCGGAAATGACACCGGTTGCTAAAATGATAAACGGGACACCGAGGAGGAAGGGCAGATGTTGCCTGTCAAACAGGGACAATTGTAAATCCAGAGTATTGTTTATAAAGGGGAGCAACACTTCTACTCCAAGAAAGCACAGAGGGAGAGCAATGCATGATAATAAAGCAGCTTCACTCAAAAACTGGCTGATCAGCTCCCGTTTCTGGGCGCCAAAGGTTTTTCGGACACCGACTTCTTTTGAGCGTTCGATCGCCTTTGCCGAACTCAGGTTCATATAATTTGTGCAGGCAAGCACGATAAGTAACAACGCAATGGAAGCGAAAATGAACAATAAAGTGGGATTTCCATGTGCACCAATAGCATTCCCCAGAGACTCCTGTAAATAGATAGACGTAATCGGTTGGAGAAAAAGCAGGGGAGCTGTTCCCATCCAATCCGGCTTGTTCAGGGTGGCTTCGAATTGGTTCAGATTTTGAAGAAAGAGGTCCTGACTTGCGTTCTCATTCAGTTTGGCGTACACATATCCGCCATTAAAATAGCTCCATAAAATCTCATTGGATCTACGCGCTCTTTGAGACTCAAACAGGGAAAAAAGAGCGGTGTAGGTAAAATGAGAATTAGCTGGTGGGTCGTTAACAATGGCGGCAACGGTTACATCAGCCTGATTTTCATAGGTAAGTACTTCGCCGATGATATCGGTAGACCCAAACAGTTTCAGCGCTTCCGATTTCGTGATGATGACGTTACCTGGTTGAGTTAAGGAATACGATGCATCACCGGCAATCACTGTGGTCTGGAAAATATCGAAGAAATATTCGTCGACGAACAGAGCATCATCCACATAAAAAGATTCTGTTTGAGTGGTTAACAATGCCCGATGGGGAAGGCCAATTTCAGTAAGTACCTCTACTTCAGAGAACTGATTACGGAGCGCTCCACCCATCCCGGGCTGAAGTATTGCCGAGGAGGACATTCCGGCTGCCAGACTCTCCTGATTAATGCGATACACCCGGTTTGCATCGGGTAAGTGCCGGTCAAAACTGATCTCATGGGAGATATATACTCCTATAAGTACAAAAACGGTAAGTGCGAGGGACAGACCAGCGATGTTAATCCCGGAATAAAACCAGTTCTTTCGAAGGGTACGTACAGCAATTCTGAAATAGTTTTTAAGCATTGGACCACCTAATCGTTTTTAAGATTTTCGACTGGTTTAGTTAACGAAGCCTTCAGAGAATGATAGCTAACCGTAAAAGCAGCCAGCATACAGGCAATTACGATCGATATGAGGAATACATCTGCACCCGGAGTAGTCCGATAGGGAAAATCGGCGAGCCAGTTTTGCATGATCAGCCAGGAAGTAGGTGCGGAAATAAAACAAGCAATAACAATAAGATAAGCAATCTTTTTGTTCAGCATGATTACGATTTGACTTATTTTGGCCCCCAGTATTTTCCGGAT
>JBCBST010000037.1:0-27092 GCA_039819115.1 Bacteroidota bacterium | reverse complement strand
CTGCAAAAAGTGGGAATAGAGCAATGGACAAGAGTATGCCGGCAAATGGAATGGTCCACAACAAACTGAGACTACCGTGAATACCCAGCGTCTTGTAAAGCTATTAAAGGTTGGCTTATCGTCTGCACTCGTTCTGTTTTTCTCTACATTAACTTACGCTGCTGAGGGTAGCGGGCATGGTATTGAGGGAAGTGACCTCAGTTTGTTGTGGACCATTCCATTTGCCGGCATACTCTTGTCCATTGCTCTATTCCCACTTTTTGCAGAGCATTTCTGGCATAAGAATTTTGGCAAGGTGTCCGCGTTTTGGGCATTTCTGCTCATTATTCCGATGATCATCACATTCGGATTCTCTAAGACATTGTATGAGGTATTGCACGCCTATTTGCTGGAATACTTCCCATTTATCATACTCTTATTTGCCCTCTTCACCATTTCCGGAGGTGTACGCTTAAAGGGATATTTGAAAGGAACTCCTGAAGTTAATACCGGCCTGCTCTTAATTGGTACCATCCTGGCCAGTTGGATGGGAACCACCGGTGCTGCCATGCTTTTGATTCGCCCCATGCTCAGAGCTAATGAATGGAGGGCAAAGAAAGTGCACATGGTCGTATTCTTCATCTTTCTCGTGGCTAATGTGGGAGGCTCACTTACACCGCTGGGAGATCCACCCTTATTCCTGGGTTTTCTGCAAGGGGTGGATTTTTTCTGGACAACAGTTTACATGTTCCATCCCATGACTTTTGTTGCTGTGATACTTCTCATAGTCTACTATATCTGGGATAAAATGCTGTACAACAAAGAGACGAATCAGCAACCTGCTGATGATGGCAGTGAATCGTTGGGCATTGAAGGTAGTTTTAACTTACTATTGCTTGCTGGTGTTGTAGGATCGGTACTGTTTTCAGGCTTTGTCCATGTTGGAGAATTTGATGTATATCATGTGCATATGAAGATTGAAAACGTGATCCGGGATGTTGCCTTACTCGTTCTGGCCTGGCTCAGCTGGCATTTTACGTCGAAAGCAAGCCGTGAAGCCAACGGATTTAACTGGTTCCCTATACAGGAGGTAGGCAAACTGTTTGCAGGGATATTCATCACAATTATTGCACCTATTTCGATGCTTAAGGCCGCACAAAATGGTGAGGGAGCCCTTCAATTCGTAAACAACGCTGTTTTTGATGCCAATGGAGACCCCATCAACTCGATGTTTTTCTGGATCACAGGCGGACTCTCCGCTTTTCTGGATAATGCCCCTACGTACCTGGTGTTTTTTAATGCCGCAGGTGGCGATGCCCAATTACTGATGGGTGAGCTAAGTGCAACCTTACTGGCTATATCTGCTGGTGCTGTCTTCTTTGGAGCAGTAACCTACATTGGTAATGCCCCTAACTTTATGGTAAAATCTATTGCCGAGCAAAGTGGTGTTAAAATGCCTAGTTTTGGCGCATACCTGCTCTGGTCGCTTGGTATCCTGATCCCTGTGTACCTGCTGGTAACACTTATATTCATTTAACTATCATTACCAGCTTTTGTCAATCCTTAGCTTCAGGAGGGCAGTATCGGTCCTCCTTTTTTTGTTTGCTTTTGAATGTGCGGATTTAACCGCCCAGAGCAGCCCGACTGATTCTGTCCGTTTTGCTTTTTTACCAGCACTTTCCTTCGATTCTGACCTCGGCTTTATCACCGGAGGGTTAGCCAATCGATATCATTACCGGGAAAACCAACCACCCTTTGTCACATTCACAGAAGCTGCTTTTGTGATTTCAACAAAAGGACTTGCCAGTGGCTTTGTCAGTATAGACAAGCCCAATGCATGGGGGTCCAAATTCAGAGTTTCCGCCGAAGTCTATGGCTCTCGCTTTTTACAGGATAACTTTTTTGGGATTGGGAATTATGAAGTGGTGGATGAACCTCCTTCCGGCCAGCCCGATTTCTATAACTTTCAATCGTTCTCTGTAGGCGGTCAAATCGGGGCGCGATACCCTTTTTACCAGGCTGTTACGGGCATAAGACGCTTCGATGCTACCTTTGGTCTTAGAGTTGATTACGAAACTCCATGGGATAATGGAACCGGGCGCATCTTAGTTGAAGAGCAACCAACCGGATTTACGGGCGGAACCTCATCGCTGTTGACAGGTGGTTTTCTTTGGGAGGGACGGGATAGTGAGTTTCGGCCTCAGTACGGAACCTACACCGAAGTGTCTGCCGGTATTGGTGGTGCTGCAACAGGAAGCTCATTTCAAATGTTTCTACTGGAGGCAGACATGCGGGGATATACCTCATTTCACTTTATACGAACCATCACCTTCGCAAATCGCCTGCTTTTCAGCCATACCTCAGGAGATGTACCCTACTGGCAACTGGGTTCGCTCGGCGGGAGCGAGTCGTTACGAGGGTATACCGTAAACCGGTTTATGGACGATAATGCCATCCTGTTGAACACCGAACTCAGAACATGGTTGTTCAAAGTACCTTCTATAAATGCCGAATATGGAGGTAATATCTTTTTCGATATTGGACGCTCTTTCCCAAACGGGGAATCATTACCTGATATTTATAACGACCTGAAATACACCTTTGGGATCGGAGGTACAAGTTCTTACTTCACTCCCGATTTTGTTTTACGGGTAGATGTAGGCTTTTCGGATGAAGGAACAGGATTCTACCTTACCGCTGGATACGCGTTCTGATCAGGAAACACCAGGACGTTCAACCCGGGAATAGAGGGTCAGCTTTTTATCTGTAAAAAAGCGAATCAGCAGTTTGGACCACGAAGTATGGTAATACAAGGTGTTGTAGAAATCGGGGGCCATATCGCGTAGCTTTCTCAGATTGTTCCAGGGAATACCCGGGAAGTCATGATGCTCGTTATGATACCCAATGTTGAACATGATGTTGTTGATCCAGCCGTAATAAGAGTACGTTTCCTGCTGCTCATGAACCACATAATGCTCTTGGATCCATCGCGCTCCCAGCGGGTGTAATCCCAAGCCAAATACGGTCGATAGGAATAAATACAAAAATGCATTCGGTCCCATGAAATAGATAATAGCCAGATCGAATGCGATAACAATGACCATGTTTACGTACGTCCATTTATTCACATACTGAATACTGCTTCTGCGCAATGGCCGTAGAGAAACGGCTAGTGGTTGCAGGAGCATCCATAAGATTTTGCCATATGGAGTGTAAGTAATAAGCTTAGCTTCCCATCGCAAAGGTAGGTCAAAATCCATGTCGTATTCGCCCTGATGCGAATGGTGCTTTAAATGCGAATTTGCAAAAATAACGTAGGTAGGTGTACAAGAGGTCAGGTTGGCAAAAATACCCGTAAATATATTGGCCATCCTGTTTTTGAAAACGAGATTATGGGTGCATTCATGTTTCAGGCAAAAAGCAGCATGATTAAAAAAGGCACCAACACCATATGCAAGGCCAATCACCCACCAAATCGACGCGTCTTTCACAAAAAAAGCAATTGTGATTTGGCTTAGTACAATGAATGAAATCCAGTAAAACGTATTCCGATTCCGTCCGAACAGAGACTTTACTTCAGGGTGCTGCTTCAGTATGTCTTTTCTGCGTTGAACATGAGGGTCAATGGTGTCCGTTTGAATGTATTCATGTTCACCCATACTGGCCTACCATCTCAGCAAGTTAATTTGTCCCACATCCACGGTTAGATTGTTTCTGAAAATGGCAATGATAATCGCTAATCCTACCACAGCCTCGGCTGCAGCAACGGCCAGAGCAAAAAACACCAGAATCTGACCATCAATATTTCCATGAAAGCTGCTGAAAGAGGCCAGCGAAAGATTAACAGCATTCAGCATCAATTCGACACACATAAAGATGACAATAGCATTTCTGCGAATCAGTACACCAATCATACCGATCACAAACATGGTGGCGCTTAATGCCAGTAACCAGTCAATTCCCACCATCAGTCAGGCCTCTTCTTTTTTAATTTTGTGTTGAGCAATCATTAAAGCGCCTACAACAGCCGCTGTCAGCAATATAGCCGTCATCTCGAATGGTAGCAGGTATTGGGTAAACAGCACATCGCCAACCGCCTCTACCGTACCTACGGTAACCATAGACTGTGATATCTCCGGAAGCATATCAGCGGCACCGGCTATGCTATAAAAAATCTGGCCGATTAAGGCGGCCCCGAGTAAAAACGTCAGAAAGTATTTGAATCGGAACTTATCAAACAACTTTTCCTCATCCTCAACATTCAATAACATGATAACAAACAGGAAAAGCACCATAATAGCACCCGCATAGACCAGAATCTGAATAACTGCAAGGAACTGAGCCTGCAACAAAAGATAAATACCCGAAAGAGAAACCATGTTAATTACCAAAAACAAGGCACTGTTTACGGTATTTTTATTCAAAATCATGGCTAAAGCCGACCCGACTGCAAGTACGGCAAGCATAAAAAAGATGTAGACGGTCATAAACAGGTGGTTGAAATCACGCGCTAAAGGTAAATATATCCTGATAGGTGTACAATAATAGAGCCGTTATTTTCATGACCCTTTACCTGCCTTCGCAGTTGTTATGTTTTTTCCATAACTCCGGGTTGTGCCCCTCTGGCACTGAAGCACACGGATCCTTTGAATCTGAATATCCTCTAAGCTGGTCGTATCGTTCAACCTGATCCATAGTCATCACCGCTTTAGTCTGAAGATGGGCCAACAAATGGATACTGCGTAGCTCTGCTCTCTTTTTTTCTGATTCCTGAACCAGTCGTACAACCTCCTCCTCCGATAAGGATTCTTTGTTGAACGCCATGTTCAACGTACGTTCCGCTTCGATAAACAATGTTCCTACCTCGATAGCCATACTCTGCATCTTATCAAATATCGCGGTAATCTCAGCTTCCTGCTTCCCGGATAGTCCCAGTTCTTCGGAAAGATCCAGTACATGACGCGGACCGGGATACTGATTCAGTTCCGCAGCTAAGGCAAATCCCCAGCCTTTTCCCTGAGCCAGTTGCTCAATGTCATTCTGCGACAAGGTCTTGATAGTCCTTCCTGTTAAATCAGCATAGGGTGAGTTTGAATGGGTATGCTGAGCGATAGCAGGTGGCGTAAAAAAGCATATGCCTAATACCAGGCCAGAACATAAACAGAATAACGTGTTCATAATTTATAGTGTGATGAAGTAAATGAGTCCCGCTCCCCCTACTACCCAACAGTAGTAAGCAAAATAGTGAAAGCCTTTTCGTTTAAGAATAAGTATCAAATACTTAAGAGCATAATAACCGGAAACAAAAGCCGTAAGAAATCCTACAACCAAACTCATTAACTGGGCGTTGTCTGTACCGGTTTCGAGCATTTCCTTGATCTGTAACAGCATAGCGCCGGCAATGACTGGAATCACCATCAAAAACGAAAAATTTGCTGCCTCTTCCCGTTTTATACCCAGGTACAATGCCGTTGAAATCGTTGAACCGGACCGGCTGATTCCCGGGATCATTGCAAACGATTGAGCAATCCCTATCAGTATACTTCCGGAAAGGGAAAGCTTTTTCGTCGGTTCTTTTGGAAACCGGGTCAGAAAAAGGATCACACCAGTTACAACTAACATACCCGATACAAGCAACGGATTCACAAAAATAGCTTCAACTTTACCCTTGAGGGTAAACCCAACAATTAATGCCGGGATCATACTAATCAAGATAAATCCAATCATAACCACCTGAGGATCCGATTTTTTTTCGGAGGGTGATCCCAAAAAAGCAACTCCAGACGTGATAAGGCTCCATATCTCTCTACGGTAATACAAGACGATACTGCAAAGTGTACCAAAATGAACCACGACCTCAAACGTAATATCTGTTTCGGCTTCGGTGGCCAAAAAGTATCTGCCAAGAGCCAAATGACCTGAGCTGCTGATAGGCAAAAACTCCGTTAAACCTTGCAAAAGTCCTAATAGAAAAGATTGTATGATATCCATTTATTAAATTTGGCCGTTTTAAACGGCGAAAAATACAGATATCGCTACCCAATTACGGAAATGATTTAGTAGAAATTTATGAGCACACACAGTATAGACATGAACGCACTGGCGCAAAAAATTGAAGAAAGCAGTGCCTTTATCGACGATATTCAAAAAGAACTGGATAAAGTAATCATCGGCCAGCAGTATATGATTGACCGGCTTTTGGTTGGTTTATTAACGAATGGCCATGTATTACTTGAGGGGGTTCCCGGATTGGCAAAAACGCTTACGGTATCCTCACTGGCCACCGTAATGAGCACCGATTTCCAGCGCATTCAGTTCACGCCCGACTTACTCCCTGCCGACTTGATTGGAACCTTGATTTACAATCAGAAAGAAGCGGAATTCCTGGTGAAAAAAGGGCCCATTTTCGCCAATATTATACTGGCTGATGAAATCAACCGTTCTCCTGCTAAAGTACAGAGTGCTCTACTGGAAGCCATGCAGGAGAAGCAGGTTACTATTGGTGAAGAGACCTTTAAACTGGAAGAACCTTTTCTTGTATTAGCCACACAGAACCCGGTTGAACAAGAAGGAACCTACCCTCTGCCAGAAGCCCAGGTAGATCGTTTTATGCTGAAACTAAAAATCGATTATCCTACCGAAAACGAAGAACTGGAAATCATGCGGCGTATGGCCCGCACGGGTGAGAAGAAACAACTCAATACCATTGTGACGACAGAAACCATTATGAAAGCGCGATCGGTTATTAATGAGATTTACATGGATGAAAAAGTCGAGAAATACATCGTTGACTTAATCTTTGCCACCCGAAAACCTAAAAACTATGGTCTGGCCGATTTGGAAGACCTGATCAGCTTTGGTGCATCACCCCGTGCTTCTATCAATCTGAACCTGGCAGCCCGTGCACAGGCTTTCATGGAACATCGGGCATTTGTTACCCCCGAAGATGTGCGCACTATTGCGATGGATGTACTCCGTCATCGCATCATCCCGACATTCGAAGCAGAGGCTGAAGACATTTCATCAGAGGATATTGTGACCAGGATTATGGGAACCGTGCAAGTTCCATAAAAGAATCTAATTTTATTCTTTTTCGATATTATCTAATTTTTTATTAATAAATAATCGAAAATTATATTTTTCCTTAATGAAAATACGTTTTGTTTCGCGCGATCAAATCCGATCGACCAGAAAAAAGGCATCTAAATATTCCGCACTAATCGACGCATTGGGAAAGCTGAAACCCGGGGGAGATGCACTACAGGTACAATACACGAACGATAAAGAAATAAGCTCTATACGAAATCTCGTATATGCGTTTAACCGGGAAACAGGTAAAAAGGTAAAAAGCCGAAAAGACACGGCTAATAAGACTACGTTCTTTTATCTGAAATAAAAAAAGCCTCTCCTGTTTTCAGAAGAGGCTTTCCATTCAATTATTTAAACAGCTGTAAAGCCAGGTACTAGTCTTCCTTGGCTTTTTCTGCTGCTTCTTTTGCTTCAGCAGCTTCCATCTCGGCCTTCAGTTTAGCCAGGCCAGACATCTCACCTAAAGTGGGAGCTCCTGTTTCAACCGGACCTTCAGCTGCGGCTTCAGCAGCACGTTTCGCTTTTTTCTGGTCGCGATCCAGCTGGCTAAGATCGATTTGCTTTCCGGATTCGTCAAAACGCATGATAAATGCTTCGACTTTATCGCCTTCTTTGAACTTAGGTTCTACCGCTTTGGTGTAGTTAAGAAAAGCTTCTGCTCCCAGGGCAAGCTTAACAAATGCACCTCGTTCGGTAACCCGAACCACTTCACCTTCTACTTCAGTACCTGGGGTATACTCTGCAGCATACTGCTCCCAAGGATTTTGAAGCACCTGTTTGTGGCCGAGTGTGATACGGCGGTTTTCGAAATCAACACCCAGAATAGCGACATCGATTTCCTGATCTTTGGTAACGACATCGTTTGGATGTTCAACGTTTTCTTCCCAGCTCAGATCAGATACGTGTATTAATCCGTCGATTCCTGGCTCAAGCTCAACAAATACTCCAAAGTTGGTCAGGTTTCGTACGAATCCTTTATGCTTAGAACCGATAGGGAAGCGCTCAAGGATGTCAGCCCATGGGTCGGAAGTGAGTTGTTTCACCCCAAGTGAAATTTTCTTCTCTTCTTCGCTGATGTTCAGAACGATACACTCTACGACATCGTCTTTTTCCACAAGTTGAGATGGGTGTTTCACATTTTGGGTCCAGCTCATTTCTGAGATATGAATTAAGCCTTCCACACCTTTCTCAAGCTCGATAAATGCCCCGTAATCTGCGATGGAAACCACACGTCCCTGAACTTTCATACCCTCAGGATACTTGGCGTGGATTTCTTCCCACGGATGCGGTTGTAGTTGTTTCAGTCCAAGAGAAACACGCTTGCTCTTCTCATCAAAATCGATAACAGCTACGTTCATGCGCTGATCCAGTTGAACAATCTCGCTCGGATTATCAACTCTACCCCACGATAGGTCAGTGATATGAAGAAGACCGTCAACGCCACCAAGATCGATAAATACACCGAAATCGGTAATGTTTTTAACGGCACCTTCCAGTACCTGTCCGGCTTCGATGGTTTCCAGAATTTCCTGACGTTGTTCTTCGAGATCGCTTTCAATAAGGGCTCGGTGAGAAACAACCACATTCTCAGCAGCCATATTCAGCTTGACCACCTGGAATTCCATGGTTTTTCCTACATATGCATCAAAGTCGCGAACCGGACGAACGTCTATTTGCGAACCCGGAAGGAAAGCGTCAATACCAAACACATCAACAACCATACCCCCTTTGATTCTGCGGTTAATGTATCCTTCAATAACTTCTCCGGATTGGTGTGCAGATTCAATTTTCTCCCAGGCCTGTAAAATGTGTGCTTTACGTCGGGAAAGGATAAGCTGGCCGTCTTTGTCTTCTACGCGATCAAGGAATACATCCACTTCATCGCCAGGGCCCATGTTCTCGAGGATAGCAGAACCAAACTCATTGGTTGCGATAATACCCTCAGATTTAAAGCCAATGTCGACCACTACATATTTGTCGTCGATAGAGATAACACGCCCGGTAACGATCTCTTTTTCTTCTATCTCGTTAAGCGTGTTTTCATACATCCCCATTAACTGGGTGTATTCGTCTTTGGTGTAATCATCTGATGGTGCTTCCAGCTGTTCCAGCGTGTACACTTCACCTTCGATTTCACCAGAAAAAACGTGTGTTAAAATTTCTTCGGTTGCAGTACTGTGATCTTCAGTTTGAGTTTCTTCTTGTACTGTTTCGGTTTCTGCAGTACTTACTTCTTCCCCTGCTGCTGTTTCTTCTACCTCTTCTACCGCTGGTGCTTCTTGAGTAGCTTCTTCCGTTTGCGGTGTTTCTTCGAGTTCAGGATGTTCGTTTTTAATTTCTTCAGTCATATTGGGTTGTTGGTTTACCGCGTTTCCGACTTTCGAAAACGGGATAAGTGTTTTGATTTATGTTCTGTTGTCAGTTCAGTTTTAAAGTAAGGGACGAATGTGTCCGCAAATAACTTCAACTTGCTGATCGAAACGTAGTGTCGAGGTGTCTATCAGGATAGCATCTTCAGGTTGTGCAAGGGGATCATTTTCACGATTTGAATCTTGTTCATCCCGTGCTTTTATATTCTCCTTTACAGCTTTAAGTGAAACATCTTTACCCATTGCCTGTAGTTCATTAAACCTTCGCATGGCCCGTGTTTCTAAATCAGCAATCATGTAGAATTTGAGTTCCGCTTCCGGAAAAACAGCAGTACCTAAATCCCGCCCGTCGGCAATGAATTCAGCATGCTGAATGGATTCTTTCATCCATTCATTTACAATACTTCTGAATGCTGGATTCGCGGCAACCTCACTCACGTGGTTTGAGACCTCTATACTCCTGATGGAGGTAGAAATATCTGTACCATCTACAAAAACTTTGAAGAACTCGTCCTTGTAAAAGAACTCGACCTTTGTATCTTTCAGCTTGTCAAAAAACGTGGACTCATCACTGTCATCGTTCATACGCAAAAAAGCGATAGTCCTATACAATGCACCAGAATCCAGATATTGAATTCCTAATTGGTGCGCTACTTTCTTTGCTGTTGAACTTTTTCCTGACCCTGCGGGTCCATCGATGGTCACTAACATAACAGAAAAGCTAAAATATACTTTCTCGTTTAATTATTCAATTCTTTATTGAATCCCTGTACGGTTATCCTTAATTTTGGAAACTAAACGAAAAAACGACTTTCTGTTCCATGCCAAATATTAAATCCGCAATAAAGCGCGTCCGTCAGTCTGAGAAGCGTAATGAGCATAATCGCACCCGACGCTCCAAAATGAGAACACTTGTTAAGAAAGTGCTCACATCCACTGACAAAACTGAAGCCCAAGCTGCATTAAAAGAAGCTGTTGCTTATCTAGATCGCATGAGCGTCAAAGGTGTTATCCACAAAAACAACGCCTCACGAAAAAAAGCACAACTTACGAAGCACGTTAACAGCTTATAAATAATTTTTATGACCGCCCTCGAATCTAAAGCTCTTCTTGTAATATTAGATGGATTCGGGGTTGCAGCCGATCCTTCTGTGAGCGCTGTCGATCTGGCAGATACTCCATTCGTTGATTCTTTAAAAGAACAAAATCCCACCGCAACACTACTGGCAAGTGGCGAAGCTGTTGGATTACCGGACGGTCAGTTTGGAAACTCAGAGGTGGGTCACCTCAATATAGGTGCGGGCCGAATCGTATGGCAGGAACTATCCCGCATCAACAATGCAATCAAAGAAAAAAGCTTTTTTGAGAATCAGGTGCTCCTTGACGCTATTGGTAAGGCTAAGGAAACCGGCAGACTACATATAATGGGTCTATTTTCAGATGGGGGTGTTCATAGTCATAATGAGCACTTATTTGCCATTCTGGAGCTCTGTAAATCGCACGGACTTGAACAGGTGTTTGTGCATGCGTTTACCGATGGACGGGACACCTCACCAACAGGCGGAAAAGAATACGCCCGACAGTTTGAGGAAAAAGCTGCACAGATTGGAACAGGCACATTAGCTACCATCATTGGACGATATTATGCTATGGATCGCGACAATCGCTGGGAGCGTGTACAGCTTGCATACGATGCATTGGTACATGGTAAAGGAACGGTATACGATTCTGCACTCGCAGCTTTTGAAGCTTCTTATGCGGAAAAGGTAACCGATGAGTTTATCAAACCGGTTGTTCTGCGCTCAGAATCCGATTCCAGGATCGGTTCTGGCGATACCGTACTGTTTTATAATATCAGGGGGGACAGAGCCCGGGAAATTACCCGTGCACTGAGCCAGCCCGGATTCAATGAATTTGAAACGGAAGACCTGAATCTGCATTACGCATCCTTTACCCAGTATGATAAGACGTTTGAGTGGGTACATGTGGCGTTTCCACCTCAGGATCTTGTAAATACGCTTGGTGAATGGGTGAGCAAAAAAGGATTAACCCAATTCCGAATAGCCGAGACAGAAAAGTATCCGCACGTTACTTATTTCTTTAACGGAGGCGTTGAGATACCTAATGAAGGTGAAAGTCGCACCGTTATTCCAAGCCCGAAAGTGGCAACGTACGACCTTCAGCCGGAAATGAGTGCGCCGGAAGTTGGAGATGCCCTTGTGGAGGCTCTCGCATCTGAGCAGTACCATTTAGCCATTTTAAATTTCGCTAACCCCGACATGGTCGGTCATACCGGCGATATGCAAGCTGCCATTAAAGCGGTAGAAACGGTTGACGCACAACTAAAGCGGGTAATTGAGACCGCATCTGCTCACAATTACCGATCCTTGATTATTGCCGATCACGGTAATGCAGACCAAATGGTAAAACCTGATGGAAGCCCGCACACGGCACACACTACCGTACCGGTTCCTGCCATTTTGGTCAATGCCGGAGAAGTAGCTCTGCATAACGGGATTTTAGCTGATGTTGCACCTACCTTACTCAAAATGATGGGCCTTGACCAGCCTGATGAAATGACCGGAACACCCTTATACTAAGCTTCCGCCCTGTTCTTTTGGTCGGATAACCGAGCATTCCTTTACCAATATTAGGGATCATTAAGTTCCTCAGGATTGTTGCATTTACTGAAGTCGGCTACTACCTTGGCCAACAGATGAACTAAAGTTACGATTGGCTCGTTTTTTGCCAACATAGAGATCAGTTTAACACATTTAGCAAAGAGGCAGCCCTTATGGAGGGAAATTTTTCTAGCAAAGTCCGAGATGTAATACAATTTAGTCGTGAGGAAGCTCTTCGATTAGGACATGATTACATTGGCACCGAACATCTTATTCTTGGAATTGTACGACTTGGTGATGGCGTAGCTATACGCATACTCAAAAACCTTGATTGTGACCTGAATAAGCTTAAAAAGACGATTGAGGATACCGTTCGCGGAACGGGAGGTTCTGTAACCGTAGGTAATATCCCGTTAACCAAACAAGCCGAAAAAGTACTTCGCATTACGTACTTAGAGGCCAAACTGTACAAGAGCGATACGATTGGTACTGAGCACCTGCTCCTTTCTTTATTGAGAGATGATGAAAACATTGCAGCGCAGATTTTACAACAATTCAGTGTTTCCTATGATGGAGTGCGCGAAGAACTGGACCTGATTATTTCAGGCAAATCCCGTGAGGAACATTCCGATTCACGTACTGCTGCAGCCAGCGCAGCCAGTGGTGGCAGAGGCTCTTCGGGTTCGGGCAGTGCACGAGAGAAGAAAATGGAAAAATCAAAAACTCCGGTTCTTGATAATTTCGGCCGTGATCTGACAGCAATGGCCGAAGAAGGACGATTGGATCCCATCATTGGCCGTGACAAAGAGATCGAACGTGTTGCCCAGGTACTCAGCAGAAGAAAGAAGAACAACCCTGTGCTCATCGGGGAACCGGGTGTAGGTAAAACCGCCATAGCAGAAGGCTTAGCGGCGCGTATTGTAGAACGTAAGGTTTCAAGAATCCTATTTGATAAACGTGTGATCGCACTCGACCTGGCCGCACTTGTTGCCGGCACAAAGTACAGAGGACAGTTCGAAGAGCGTATGAAGGCCGTTATGACCGAACTCGAAAAAACGGACAATGTTATTCTGTTTATTGATGAATTGCATACGATTGTAGGAGCCGGCGGCGCTAGTGGTTCGCTTGATGCTTCCAACATGCTGAAGCCTGCACTCGCCCGGGGCGATATTCAGGCCATCGGTGCAACCACATTGAATGAGTATCGCCAGTTCATTGAAAAAGATGGTGCCCTGGAACGACGATTTCAGAAGATCATGGTTGATCCGACTACAGCCGAAGAAACCGTGGCTATTCTCAACCAGATCAAAGGTAAATACGAATCTCATCATAGCGTTCGCTATACCGATGAAGCCGTTGAAGCCTGTGTAAAACTGACCGACCGGTATGTAACCGACCATTTTTTACCAGACAAAGCCATTGATGCGCTCGACGAAGCCGGTGCACGCGTTCACTTGTCTAATATTACGGTACCCCAAAATATCCTGAACCTGGAAGAAGAAATAGAATCTACCAGCGTTGAGAAAAACGCAATGGTAAAAAAACAGCGCTTCGAAGAAGCGGCCAGACTCCGGGACAAGGAAAAACGTTTAATCGAAGACCTGGAAGGTGCCCAGCAGGAATGGGAGAAGGAATCAGAGAATATTGTCTTTGACGTGGATGAAGAAGATGTAGCCTCTGTAATTGCCATGATGAGCGGCGTTCCTGTGAATAAAATCAGCCAGAACGAAGGCCAGAAGCTTCTTAATATGAAAGAAAGCCTGAACGGTAAAGTAATCGGACAGGAAGAAGCCATCGTGAAGCTGACCAAAGCTATTCAACGAACAAGAGCCGGACTTAAAGATCCATCCCGTCCGATTGGTTCCTTTATTTTTCTTGGGCCAACTGGTGTTGGTAAAACGGAAATGGCCAAGGTGCTGGCCAGATACCTGTTCGACAAAGACGACACCCTTATTCGCATCGATATGAGCGAGTATATGGAGAAGTTTTCCGTATCGAGGTTGGTAGGTGCCCCTCCCGGTTATGTTGGATATGAAGAGGGCGGTGTGCTAACGGAAAAAGTTCGGCGTAAGCCATATAGCGTAGTATTGCTGGATGAAATCGAAAAAGCTCATCCCGACGTATTTAATATTCTGTTGCAGGTACTTGACGATGGAATATTAACCGATAGCCTGGGCCGACGTGTGGATTTCCGCAATACCATTATCATCATGACCTCTAATATCGGTGCCCGGGATATCCGAAACCTCGGTAAAGGTATTGGGTTTGGTGGACCGGATGAAACTACGTTCGATTACGCCAAAATGAAGTCCACCATTCAGGACGCGCTTAAGAAAGTATTCAACCCGGAATTCCTGAACCGTATTGATGATGTGATCACCTTCAGACCACTTGAGAAGGATGACATTTATCAAATCATCGATATCCTTGCCGAAGATTTATTTGGCCGCATCAAAGAGTTGGGCTACCAGCTCGATCTTTCCAAAGGGGCTAAAGAATTCATCTCAGATAAAGGTTTTGATCCAAAGTATGGAGCTCGTCCTCTTAAGCGGGCCATCCAGAAATATATCGAAGATCCGCTGGCAGAAGAGCTACTCGAGCATAAAGCAGAAGAAGGATCTACACTGAAGATCAAGATGAATAAATCCCGTGATGACCTCGAGTTTGAGTGGGTTAAATCTAAAAAAGGAAGTGATTCCGAATCAGAAGAAGATTCGTCTAAAGAAGAAGAGGCCAAAGCCTGACGTTTCCGGACACACGATGTACCAAAGCCCGGCTCCATGAGTCGGGCTTTTTTTTATGATTAAACGATGTTTATTTGTAGTTAAAATACTGTTATCGATCTACTTGATGAGCGTCATACGCCTGGTTTGTACAACTTTTCCAGCCTGCAAACGATATATATAAATACCGCTAGACAAGTTTGAAGCATCAAAATTAATTGTGTGTTCTCCGACTTCAACCCGTCCATTTACCAATTCGGCAACCTTCCTTCCTACAACATCAAATACGAATAACTGTACCTCCGAAGCCTCGGGCAGCTGGTAGGTGATCTGAGTAACCGGGTTAAACGGATTCGGATAGTTTTGCAGGAGGGAGAATGCCCGGATCTCATTTTCTTCCTCTTCCGTGGAGACCGATTGCATAACCAGGCTCTTCGTTCGTACAACCGGCCACCCCTGTTGATCGTATGTGCTACTTATCGTGGGACTATTAGTATATCGCGCCTCCTCAATGAGTCCCATATTAGCCCGGATATCAACAATGAATGAATCCAAATCCGCAGGTTTAATCTGAAGAGTGATCTCAAATTCTTCATTCGTATCCCACTGGAAAAATCCATTCTCAACGGTTAGATACTCAGGACTAAAAGAGGCATCAGACCTGTGGTTTAATCGCTGATCACCTCTGGTAAAGTAGTTTATTTTTCCTGCTGATGTACCACTTTCGCGTATAGATACCACTGAACTGACAGATGCACTATCAGAATTCATTATATTGGGGAATGAAGCGACCAAGCTCCCATAACTTGCCTGGCCACCACGATTCACCGCACTGAGTGCGAGTTCATAGGTATTACCAAGAATGAGCGTGTCTGGCAAAGGCGAAGTTATCGTTAACTCAGGAAAAGGGGCCAGTACAGGGTCAGAGTTGATTTCTGAGACCAACTCCCGTTTCACCATATCCCTTAAATCGGACGAAAGAGTCGAATTTCCACCTAAAGCGGTCGCCTGATGGACAGCTACTGTTGATCCAATATTTCGGATCAGGCTACCACTTTTAACATCGTAATCAATGATATACGGATTCAAATCCTTAATAGGGCCTGATATGATATCCCCATACGCCCAGTAGTTCATAATACGGTCGGCCAGTTGATCATCAGACACCTTACCTAAGTCTAATCGTCCAAACCAAGTATTAACAACTATTCTAACAGATTCCTCCGCAAGGAATGTAACTTCGCTAAAAGGGAATAGAGGTAGCCTGTTTCTCACATATTCCGTTCCCATGGGAGAGCTTAAAAAAATGACCAGATCCGGGTTAATGCTGCTTTCAGATTCTAAAAGGGATGCATAGGTTAAAAAAGTACCCCAGCTATGCGCAATAATGAACAGCTTCACGTCATTTCTGAGGGCTTTCAAATACTGCTCTTCAATCAGTGTTTTTAACTTGGGTACCTCTTCATCTGTGGTAGAAAAATCTCCGTTCCATACGTATGGGACAATCTCAATATTTTCGATCCCAAGCTGTCGGATAGCATCTTCCATATAATTGGTTTCTCTGGTAACTTGCGAAAGATCAGCAATCACCGATTTAAAGCCAGCTATTCCATCAACGGTGATGATGATGGCATGCCTGTCAAAAACCTGTCCAATCCCGGTTAAGTCGACACAAAGGGGAGCCGACTGGTTCGTGGCATTATGATCAATGCATAATTCCGCCTCATGTGACCCCGCGTTGGTCGGATCGTACTCTACTTCGACATACTCTATTTCACCCGGTGGTAGTATAGCTGAGCGGCCGCCAACAATGTCAAATTCGTCTATATCTTTGCCATCAAGGGATGGTACTACCTGTAACTGTGCTGTCCCGGTATTCTTAACCTGGAACGTAAAACTCAGGGGTGTACCCCCTATATCCCGGGTTCCAAAATCGTATCCATCCGGGCTGAATGATATTGCCGGGGCTGAGGGACGTTCGACTTCTATGCGCAAGCGGTACACCGGTTGATTTGAGGCATCCTGAACGTCACTTGATGAAGGGTCTTTGAATAAATCATTATCGCTTGAGCTATTCCCATTACCCAATTGAACCCGGTAATACACGTCAAATGTGCCATACGTTCTGGGAAGCACTTTTAAGGTCATGGTATTCGATTCATTACGCGCCCATCCATCCGTATCTACCGCCTCTACAAAGAGATACGATACCGTTTGTCCGGCTATGACCGACCCCGAAGAGTACTCGATTAAATCCAGATCGGAATCCGTCTGACCGGTAACCTCTGATATCCTGTTATCATCTGAGTTACCGCTGAGTTCCGGAAAGGAAAAGGTAAACCAGTTATGGGTGGATGGTGCAGTAGCTGTCCCGGTATTGGTAGCGTTAACCGATATAGAAAACCCATCTTCCAGGTTATCGAGCACCAAAGAGGTAGATGAACTGTTCATTTGTTGCCCATCGATGGAAATACTGTTTATCCGGGGTGATGGGTTAGATGGCGACGTACCAATCCCGGACAAGTCGACACAAAGCGGATCCGACTGATTCGTGGCATTATGGTCAACACATAATTCCGCCTCATGTGACCCGGCACTTCTCGGTTCGTACTTCACTTCTATATACTCGATATCGTCTGGAGACAGCATCGCTGACCGACCTCCAACGATATCAAACTCATCTTCATCCCTGCCTTCAAGTGATGGTATCACCTGCAGATTAGCCGTTCCTGTATTCTTAACCTGAAACGTAAAACTGAGGGGTGTACCCCCTACTTCCCGGGTTCCAAAATCATATCCATCAGGACTAAATGATATCGCAGGTACTGAGGGGCGTTCAATCTGAACACGTATGCGATACACCGGTTGGTTTGATGCATCCTGAACATTACTCGATGTAGGATCTAAGAACAAATCGTTGCTATTAAAACTATCCCCGTTGCCCATTTGAAGCCGATAATAGATATCAAAAGCACCATATGCTTTGGGTAACACCTTCAAGGTCATCGTATTGGATTCATTACCCAACCAACCATTCCCATCTACTGCCTCTATAAATAAATAGGACACTGTTTGTCCGGCTATTACCGATCCTGAGGAGTACTCATTCAGATTCAACCCACCACTTGTCTGACCAGTTACCTCCGATACCCTGTCATCGTCTGACCTATCTCCAAGCGCCGGAAAAGAAAGCGTAAACCAGTTATGTGTAGAAGGCGCTGTTCCCGTACCGGTATTGGTAGCATTAACCGATATAAAAAAACCATCATCCAGGTTATCCAATTCTAAAATAGTGGATGAACTGTTTATTTGCCTCCCATTAATGGAAATACTGTTTATGCGGGGTGATGGATTCTGGGCCACCACAAGCAATGTAGTGCCAACATATGCAACACATAAGGAAAAGAGTCTTTTAATGAAATTCTGTTGATTCCCGTACATAATCCCTGTTTTTTATGTTTCTATCCCTATTAAAAAGCTTATTCCATCTTTCAAGATTCTACACCAACAACAATTAACCCTACCACATAGAGCCTTGATACAATCATCATAACGTATATGCCTGCACGATATGAATACTGACTCATACCAACGGATCGGTGCTATGAATAAACTCCAATTAAGCTGAACGTATCTTTACTCCGTTTCAAAGATTACCCTGAAACCCTATTATTCATAACCCCTTTTTTATAAGCCATTACAAAAAAATACTTTCTGCCTAAAGATGCAAGCTCATCCTGGCAGACAAATCTTTCCCAGGTGAAGCGTTGTATCCAAATCGTCGATCTTAAATCCTTCACCAGCTACCAGTTCATTGGCGAAAACAGCCATCATACAGGCCTCTTTGGCGTCGGGAGAAATACCCAAATCCTGAACTAAGGAGACCGTACAACCGGGCAAACCTTTCGTGATGCCCTGCATCATGTACCGATTATGCACCCCTCCTCCACTTACAAATATCTCTGCCTTTTCTCCTTTCAATATCTTCTGAATGGTTTGCATCACGGTTTCAACCGTTAACTCAGAGAGTGTGGCGACGGTATCTTCCGGTTTAGCGTCTGATGGATAGGAATTCAGCGATGTTGCCCATTTCAGGTTGAAGAGCTCCTGTCCGGTAGATTTAGGCGCGGGTTGTGCAAAAAAGGAATGGCTTTTCAATTCTTCCAGCCATGGCATGATCACCGTACCCTGAATGGCTACTTCGCCTTGATGATCATAATCCCGGTCGTAGAGCTGTTGCATGGCTTCGTTAACGATCGTGTTTGCCGGCCCGGTATCCGTAGCCATCACTTTTAACTGAGACCCGGTAGATGGCAGCCAGGTAAAATTGGCAATACCTCCAAGGTTTAGTAATACACGATGTTCATCAGCATGGCGGAATAGTAACTGATCAAAAACGGGCGCCAGTGGTGCGCCTTCTCCACCAGCCGCGGTATGCTTTTGCCGTACATCTGCGATGGTGATAATGCCTGTTCCCTGGGCAATATGGTCACCATCTCCGATTTGTAAGGTCGTATGTCCTACTCCAATTTCCTGATGAACATGTTGAGGTGCATGGTAGATGGTTTGTCCATGGCTTGCTATTAAATCCACATCCTGTGGCTGCACCCCCCACTTCTCCAGGCTGTACAACACCATCTGAGCATGCAAATCACCAAGTAAGGTATTCAATACGCAAAGCTCCTGTTCATTCACATTACCTTTGGATTGAACATTTTTTACACGGGCTATCGTATGTTCCTGATAGGGTATCGTTAAAAATCGTTCTACAGCCAATTGAGTGTGTTCTCCATGCCCGTATACCCAGCACAGAGCCAGATCCAAACCATCAACCGATGTTCCCGACATCAGTCCGACAATAAGTCGCTCTTCTTTTTGAGCAATCTTGAACAGCTTTTGCAGTTGTTTGTTCATGGCAGAATCTACGATATTCTACTAATGAACCAACAGACGGATTATGGGCGATCTTAACGAATCGGAATACCAGGCTTTTTTAGAAGACGTGCACTTTTTTATCAAAACGTTAAAAGAGAGCTTTGAGTCGAGCGATGCTGAATTTCATATGGACGAAGCCAACGAAATCCTTTATATAAAGCTTGAGGGTTTGGGTGACTACACCGAACAGGAGATTGAAGAAATAGCCGAGCCTATTTTCGAAGAATTGGATCTGGATTTTGAAGAAATCATACTCTTACCTCTTTGACTTGGACCTGGGGTATAGCGCTATTATCAAACTTTATTAACCAGAAAAGCGCTTACAGCACGTAATGTTCTCGGGATTATTTGTAAATTCCGTCCATAATTTATCCCTATGAAAAGCACCAATACCGGATATACCATGAAGTGCATCATGTGCGGCGCCGTGAATGATGAACACGAGACCAGCACCTATTGTACCCTTTGCGGAGGAGTACTCACTATCGAGTACAATGAGCCTTCCCCTCTTATCCAATATCCATTATCTGATATTCAGCCAGATCCTTTGAAGAATAATTATTCTTCCCTGAAACAACTTAACCGACTTTCAAAACAATATGGGGCCGACTTATGGGCAAAGCTGGAGCTTGAACACCCCACCGGATGTTTTAAGGACAGGGGCAGCTACATTGAAGTGCAAAAGGCGATAGAGTTAAAGGCGGATGCGATTTGCCTGGCCTCAACCGGAAATATGGCTGCTTCGGTAGCCGCTTATGCGTGCTATTTCAAGATTCCCTGTTATGTATTTGTACCGGAGCAAACTCCGGAATCCAAGCTTGCTCAGGCAACCATCTATAATGCGATTATCATAAAAATACAGGGGGATTTCACAACCTGTGAAAAACTGTGCCGAGAGTTCGCCCGCTCAGGTAATTATTACCTGGCCGGTGATTATGTGTTCAGACAAGAAGGACAAAAATCGTTTACGTACGAACTGATTGAGCAAGGCGGAACAGACTTCGACTACATCTTTATTCCTATCGGAGCAGGGACAAATTTTGCAGCCATTTATAAAGGCTTTTTAGAAATGAAAGCGGCCGGACAGATTGAACGTATTCCCAGCCTTGTGGCTGTTCAGCCAGAGCAAAGCTCTCCGGTAGTAGAAGGTATTTTCAAAAAGAAAAAGATCATCAAGGATCAGGTAAATACTATGGCTGACGCAGTTGCCGTTAGTGATCCCCTGGATTTTTATAAAGTTATGGAAGGCATTGAGATAACCAATGGGTTTGCTTTTACGGCTACCGAAAATGAGCTCCTTGAATCAATGAAGGAAATGAGTGTTGAGGAGGGGTATTTTACGGAACCAGCCTGTGCTATTCCATTTGCCACATTCAAAAATAATCTCGACCAGTTCATGGGTACCAAATGCCTGTTTGTGTTAACCGGGTCGGGGTTAAAAGCGTCACACATAGTAGCCAAATATGCCCTTTCGTCTCCCGTGCTTTCCCCAAACCTGGAACAGGTACAGGAATTTGTTTCTTCCGGCTTCCACGAGCTGCAAAAGAACAGCTGGGGGCAATCCCGTGAAATGACGCTTGGTAACGTTGCTCTATCTGCCGAACATGCCCGGATGTATGACGAATATGTGCAGGGAATCAACAAAAAAGGAAAAACCCTGAAAGAGGCTGAAATAAAAGCACTGAAATCGCTGGTCTCTAATGAAGAAGTTGATCTGGAATTCCCCGTAAAAGTACTCGACTATAAACTGACCATGCGAAAACGAGGATTGGTGAGTGCTGCGGTAAAACTCGATTTAAACGGGGAAGAAGTGATTTCGCTGGATCAGGGAGTGGGTCCTATGGATGCCGTTTTAACAGCCATTAAAGCCGAAACGGATGCTATTATCCCCCTTCATATCAAAACCCATGATGTTGAAATCCTGAGCCCGGATACAGAATCGCTTGTTATCGTATCACTGACCCTGGAACGTGATGGTCACGAGTTCACAGCAAAAGGAGCATCTCCGGATACCATTGAGGGATTGATTCAGGCCTTTGAAAAAGGATTGGCCATAGCCAATAAGGCAATGGCCGTTTAATCTGCTATGGAAGCAGGGTGCTTATGCACCCAAATCTGCTGTGTCTTACTTATCTGAGTGCATCTTCCAGTTCAAGAGAGGCATCACTACCTGCATCGCGGTACTTAACGATGATGGGGCAGGCCATACTTAATCCCTCTTGCTTAGCCCAGTCGCTACGCATAGGGCGGCTTCCGGGAATGACCACCGCTCCCTCCGGAATTTCTGATCCTCGCTCACGCACCACTTCATGTACAGCATCATACACTGGTATGGATTTGGAGAGCACCACGCCGGGGGCAATCACCGCCCGCGTTCTGACCAGAATACCCTCTACAATCACCGCTCCGGCACCTATAAAACAATCATCCTCGATGATGACCGGGTTCATTCCAACCGGTTCAAGCACTCCGCCTATTTGTACTCCGGCCGAGAGATGTACCCGTTTACCGATTTGAGCACATGACCCTACCAGCGCGTGGCTATCTACCATGGATCCTTCATCCACATAAGCCCCAACATTGATGTAAGCAGGAGGCATGATGATCACGCCCTTAGCTACATAGGCTCCCCGTCGAACAGACGATCCCCCGGGCACCAATCGCACTCCATCCTCAGGATTAAAGAAACGCGGAGGGAGATTATCTTTATCAACAAAACCCTCATAAATACCTTTAAACGATATATTCTGGCCTTCTTTAAAGGCAGATAATATGCCCTTTTTAACGTCTATATTAGCTTCCCACCCATGTTCGGTGGGGTTTGCAGAGCGTAGTTCTCCGGTTTCAAGTTTATCTAGAATCTCAGTTGGTGTCATGAATAAAAAAATCGATGTTAGTGTAAACGGGGTTCAAACCACCTTAGCAACCGCTCATTAGCCTGTTGAAGTTCAGTTTGAACAGAATCAGATAAATCACCCAAAGAAAGGGGAAGGCGGACATCAGGAAAATCAATATCGCCATTCAGCTTCATGAGATGTTTTACTGGAATCGGGTTGGGCGCATGGAACAGCAATGCCGAGGTTGAAACCCATTCCGGATATAAAGCCTCACTATTCCCTTTCAGGGCCTGTTCCACAATCCATTTTGTTTCCTTTGGCCAGGCGTTTGCCGCAACCGATACATGTCCTACGGCCCCTTCCCGGACAAAAGGTTCAATCAGATTATCATCACCGCAATACAGATTTGCCTGAGGTGCTACCTCACGGAATGCTTTAAACTCTTCCACACTTCCACTGGCTTCTTTAATGCCCATAAGATGATCGAATCTGGAATCGAGTTCACCCAATACCCAGGGATCTATCTTTGACCCCGTGCGGGAAGGCACGTTGTAAATCATACACCGAGTTGGAGTCGTTTACATTAATGACGAAAACCAGGCCAGGTGTCCCGCTTTTTTGGGTTTGGCATAAAGGGGGTTTACTAACAGAAAGGCATCTACGCCTTGTTCATCGGCAAATTGAATAAGGGCTTTCTGTTGATCGAGCAGGAAACCACCAATCCCGACCATAATCGGAACATCCAGCTTTTGAACGATCGTAAATTTGATGATGCTTCGTTTTTCCTCAGCCGTGAGGTTAAGTCCTTCTCCTGTACTTCCCAGAATGAGGATTCCGTTTCCAGCTTCGTTTTGTTTGGCTAACAGGCGCTCAAAGCTCACATAATCGATGGAACCGTCTGTCAGCATGGGAGTAACCACAGCAGTCCATAGTGGAAAATTGATCATAAATCAGGATTCATTCATTATCTGGTCGAATAGATGCTCAAAGGTATGGACGCCAGATGTTAAATTCTGATTGAAAATCAGCTGTTTTGCGGTCCAAATTGCTCCTTCAGCAAATAATGCACGGTCTAGCGCTTCGTGCTTTAAAAGGATGGATTCACTGGTGGTGCGTACTCTCAGTTCATGAATCCCTTTCACGTCACCTTCCCGATCTGCTGTTATCTCAGCTTGTTTATCCAGCCACTGATGCCAGGATAATGCGGTACCGCTTGGTGCATCCTTTTTGTGGATATGATGCACCTCATGAATGTGATACGAGGGGTTTTGCAGAATAGAGCTTGCCTTTGAAATCGCCTCTATGGCTTTTCGAACCACATGCATTCCCAGGCTAAAATTAGAAGCAATAACCCACTTGGATTGTGCAGTTTTTACCCGTTCATCCAGATCTTCCGGCCAATCGAAACCGGTACTTCCCCAGGCTGCCGGCACACCACTTTCGAGTACAACCGGCAACAGAGATGCAACCGCATCTCCAGGTACAAAGATAATGACCGCCTCCGATTCTCTGAGCTTATCAGGGGTAGGAGGATGATCCTCATCAAATGCGTAAAGAAGTTCGGTGCCGAGCAGTTCGCGTACTTTGCTGCCTGTTTTGCCGGTACCAATTATGGAGATGCGATTCATTGAATAAAACTGGTGTTCTTAATTAAAAAACTGGCTCAGAGGTGGATGTAGATCTATGATTTGCTCACTTAAAATCCGGTTTGCTCCAAAATTTTGCAATCTACACAGCAAGGTTCTTTTTCATACTTCAAGAATATGCTCACAGAAGGTTAATGTTCGATGAATTTAGCGTGTAACATCCGTACCACTTCTTCTCCGTTATCTCCGGCTACGAGGAAGCATAGGTTATGTGAACTGGCCCCGTGGCACACCAACCGGATGTTATACCCCTCCAGTTCAGTAAAGAGCTGCCCGCCTATACCCGAGGTGTGATGCAGGTTATTGCCAATAAGAGCGATCAGGTTCAATCCTTTCTCTACCTCCACTTCACAGAACGCACGAAGTTTCGACAAAATAACCTCATCCAGGATAACCTGATTAGACGCATTTAGGGCCGTATCGAGGGTTAACGAAACGCTCACCTCACTGGTGGTAACCAGGTCGACCGAGATTTTATGATCAGCCAGGGTTTGAAACAGCCGTGCCAGAAACCCATGCTGATGAAGCATTTCCAGGCTTTTTACGGTAAGCAGGGTCTGATCTTTGCGAAGAGAAATGGCCCGGATTACCGGTTTATTAACGGGCTCGTTCACGATAACGGTTCCCTGAACATCCGGCTTTGAACTGGACGCTACACGTACCTTTACATCCCCCCGGATGGCCGGTTTGAGCGTAGCCGGATGTAATACTTTTCCTCCAAACACCGACAATTCTGCGGCCTCGTCAAACGATAATTCCCCAATGGGAAACGCATTCTTAACAATTCGCGGATCTGTTGTATATACTCCGGCCACATCGGTCCAGATTTCCAGGTAATCGGCATCCAATGCTTCTGCAAATAGCGCGGCAGACAGGTCACTCCCTCCTCTGCCCAGGGTAGTCGTTTGACCATAGCTGTCCGAACCAATAAAACCCTGGGTCAAATACACCTGGCCAGGTGTTATCATCTTCGCTGTTTTTCGCCTGATGGCCTCGAGTTCAGGTTCAGCTTTCCCAAAATGGCTATCGGTTTTTATGACCTCCCGGGCATCCAGCCAGGTAGCCTCTACCCCCTGTTCCCGAAGAACGAGAACAAACAAATCGGTACTCATCAACTCACCGAAAGCGAATAACTTATCCGACCACCGTTTCTCACGTCCCAATACGGCCAGGTGAGATTCTAAATCCTTAAACCGTCGGTCAAAGACCTGCTGTGCCTCTGTTTTGTATGCTTCAGATAGTCCTGAAATAACGGCCTGATGCCTTTCCTCTATCTGTTTCAGCAACTGGTTTTGGTGCTCCGGTGTTTTGGAGGTTGCAAGTGCAACAAGATCATTCGTTGTGCCCGAGGTGGCGCTGATCACAACAAGTTTTCTGTCAGGATGGGCTGCAACAATGGCCGCACTGCGTTGCATGGCTTCGATAGTGCCCACACTGGTTCCGCCAAATTTGGCTACAATCATAAGATGTTTTTCGATGATGAGAGTGAAACGACAAAATAAGACGGAAAAACCCTTTTTTTACAGATTCAATTCGATCTTTTTTTGAACCTTCATTAAGCTTTCGAAAAGCAGAGGGAACTGCTACTTTAAGCCAACTCATTGATTTACTATGAAAACATTTATTGGGATCGGGATACTGGCTCTTATGCTGGGCTGTACTGCTAAAAACGGGCAGGAAACAGACCTCTATACCACACTCATGGCATTATCGGATCTTCCTTCAGACGAAGAACGATCAAATCGGGTAAACGCTATCTGGGATAGCCTCAAAACCGAGGGACAGATCCCTTTCCGCCAAGACTCCACCGTGCTGTTTCTATACCGGGGTGAGGCAGAATCGGTTCACTGGAATGGAGACTTTAATTCCTGGTCGGGAGCAGACCAGGTTAAAAATAAGGGAATGCGCATTGAAGGAACCGATGTGTGGGTGTTGAAAACAACCTTTCCAAGCGACGCCCGGCTGGATTATAAAATCACCGTAAATGAAGAAGAGTGGATACTCGATCCAAGTAACCCCCTTCAACAATGGAGCGGTTTCGGGCCTAACTCGGAACTCAGAATGCCCGACTGGCAACCTGAAGTGTTAAAAGAACCCATCCCGGATGCTCCAAAAGGTACTCTTACAGAGTATCAGGTTATAGAAAGTGCGTCTATGGGGTATGCCATCCAGTACCAGGTTTACACTCCTGCTGGTTATGGCTCATCCGATACGCATGCCGTTTTATACATTGCCGACGGACAGGAATACGGCGATCCGAAACTGGGGAATGTTCCCATTATGCTTGATAACTTGATATATCTGAACCGCATTGAACAGGTAATCGCCGTCTTCGTAAGTCCTCTGAACCCGGATGACGAAACCCAGAACCGGCGTGCAGACGAGTTTCGTACCAATCCCGACTACCTGCAGTTTTATGTGGATGAATTAATCCCTCACATCGATTCCAACTTCAACACAAAACCTGAAGCTGAACACCGCGGAATCCTTGGGACGTCCTTTGGCGGATTAAATGCCACCTACTTTGCGTTTACCCGACCCGATGTATTTGGAAAAGCGGCCATCCAGGCGCCGGCTTATTGGTATAATGAAGATATTTTTGAGATGGTGGAAGACTCACCGGCAGAACAACCGGTCTTGTTCATGAGTGTGGGCACCCAATTTGATGGGATGGAAAACACCAGGAGAATGAAAGCCATTTTTGATCGTAAAGCCTATTCTCTGACCTATATGGAGGTAAACGAAGGGCATTCCTGGGGTGCATGGAGCGCACAGGCCGATGATTTACTCATTGCTCTCTTTGGAATAAACTGAGGGAACCGGATCATGTTCTTCAGCTCATCATCCGATTTATTCTTTAGTCGGTGTACAAAAGGATTATCCATTCCCTCAG
>JBCBST010000036.1:0-27520 GCA_039819115.1 Bacteroidota bacterium | reverse complement strand
CCCTTTTTTCGCAGCAGGTGTTGCCAGCCGTTTTAATTATCGTTGTCACGCTACCCTCCCAGCCGAGGGATGACAACCCGTTCGCAGACGGCAATCGATCGCCGATGGATCGATCAGCTACCACCTCGACAATGGCGTTGACGACCTCGATAAACTTACTGAATGTTTACGGCTTGCCCGAGAATCCGTAGCAGGACTTGGAGTTCTTCCTTGCCACACCGCCCCTTCTGCCACTGTTCCATCCGATCATCCAACCAGTCGCTAAAGTTCTCCTTAAATTCCGGATTGAATTTTTGTTCAACATGGCCCAGCGCCTTATTGAGTTCACTCAGTGTAGATTTTTGGTTTTGCTGACTGTTCTTGAGCGTTGTAAGGCGTTGCTTTAAATTGAAAGCATGGGTTAGTACTTGGTCCGCGATAAAAAAGCAGATAACTCAAACTCCTATATAGAGCTAACCGAAGAAATCGTAAATAAAGCCGGACGGACAGGGGGAACCTTTTTACACACATCCAGAACACGGCCAAGCCACGTGAAAAAGGAAGCCGTACCCGAACACCTTAAAGAAACATTTACAGAAGAGGTAAACGACCTCACCTCTGAAGTCTTAAAAAACCTGGAGTTTGTTGGAGTAGATTATTTAATCCCGATTGGTGGAGATGACACCCTGAGCTATGGAGTACGTCTGTATACCGAAGGGGTAAAAGTGGTGGCACTACCCAAAACCATGGATAATGATGTGCCCGGAACCGATTATTGTATTGGGTTCAGTACCTGCATCACACGGACCATACAACTCGCCAATACCCTTAGAACATCGGCTGGTTCTCATGAACGTTTTCTCGTTATGGAAGTATTCGGCCGGTATGCCGGTTTCACAGCCATGCTACCAACGATGGCCGGTGCTGCCAGCCGTTGCGTGATTCCTGAATATAAATTCGATATGGAACACCTTACGGAGCTGTTGGACTACGATCGGAAAAAACACCCCAGCAATTACTCTATGCTGCTGGTATCGGAAGGAGCCATGTTTGAAGGCGGTGAAATGGTATTCCAGGATGCCACCACCGATGCCTACGGTCATAAAAAGCTGGGCGGAATCGGTGATTTACTCGCTGAAGAGATTAAACAACGATCCGCCAAGTATAATGGAGGCAAGAAAGTAAATATCATCAATCAGAAACTGGGATACCTGGTACGTGGCGGTGATCCCGATGCCATCGATTCCGTTGTTCCTATGGCATATGGTAACCTGGCCATGGATCTGATTGAGCAAAACATTCATGGACGTCTGGTTGTGCTTAAAAACGGACGGTACGATAACGTACCCATCGACATTGTGACCAGCCAGAAAAAGCTGGTGAATGTGGAAAAACATTACAACACAGAGCGACTACGCCCTCATTACAAAAGCTTCGAAATGCAGCCTTTGTTTATCATGACCAGTGAATAAGAACGTTTGAAACCAGGGTTGTCTGCAGAACGGATTTGCACCCGATTCGGTCATTAGGTATCATCTTCGCAGTCTATGATTTTCTAACCTAATGCATTGATATGACAGACGTATCGGGCAAAACCTTCTTCGGACATCCCCGGGGACTAGCCACTCTTTTCTTCACAGAAATGTTCGAGCGCTTCAGCTACTATGGTATGCGGGCGCTCCTTATCATTTATATGACCAAGTCTATCATGGATGGTGGGCTGGCCATTGATGACAAAACCGCAGGCGCTATTTATGGTTTGTACACCATGGGGGTATACATTCTTGCCCTTCCGGGTGGCTGGATAGCCGATCGTCTCCTTGGTTTGAAAAAAGCAGTTTGGTGGGGAGGGGTTATTATCACACTGGGCCACTTTACCATGGGTGTTCCGGGCATTCTTGAACTTCTCGGACTAAACGAACCCGGTAATGTAACCCCACTTGACACCTACCCTTTCTTTCTGGGCCTCATTTTTGTTGCTATTGGAACAGGCCTTCTTAAACCCAACGTAAGTTCGGTAGTCGGATCGCTCTACCCGGAAAATGAAAGCGCAAAGCGGGATGCCGGTTTCTCTATTTTTTACTCGGGTATTAATATCGGGGCATTTTTAGCACCCCTTATCACCAGTTCTTTGGGTGAAGGGGTAAACTGGCATTTGGGTTTTGGCGCAGCCGGAATCTTCATGTTTTTAGGGTTGATCCAATATCGACTTACCGATCATTACCTGGATGGCGTAGGAGATGCTCCTGTTTATGAAACCGATGAGGAGTTAAAATCACGATCCAATCTGGTTAAAGGACTCATTGGGGTACTTTCTGTTTCTGCTGTTCTTGTTGCACTTGCTTTTGCGGGCGTTATCCCCATCGATGCGGTGGCCATTGCAGATGTATCGGGCTACCTGATTGTGGGTTCGGCGATCCTGTTTTTGGGATATGTTGCGTTTGACGGTGGGTTAAATCCTGATGAGCAAAAGAAAGTGGGGGCCATCGGGATTGTCTTTGTCTTTTCAGCCATGTTTTGGTCGGGCTTTGAACAGGCCGGGTCTACCCTTAACCTGTTTGCTGATCGCTTTACCGAACGTGAAATGTTCGGTACTACGATAGCAGCAGGTACATTACAGGCCATTAACCCTCTGTTTATCATTATTTTTGCCCCCTTATTTGGAGCAATGTGGGTATGGCTGGCTAAAAAGAACCTGGAACCTTCCAGCCCCATTAAGTTTGCATTCGGCTTGATTTTACTGGGTATCGGTTTTTTGGTGATGTTCTTTGCAGCGAAAATTGCCGCGTCAGGCGAACTTGCTGCGCCTACCTGGTTGATCCTCACCTATATGTTCCACACGTTTGGTGAGCTGAGTTTAAGCCCCGTTGGTCTAAGCCTCACCACCAAGCTGGCTCCCAAAAAATTCTACGGTCAAATGATGGGAGTTTGGTTCATGTCTGTTTCTTTAGGGAACCTCATTGCCGGTCGACTCGGTGGGGAAATATCGGGTGATGGAGCCGAAGCCCTGCAACAAATGCCCGACCAGTACATGATGATTGTGTATACCACCGTTGGTGCTGGATTGCTCCTCTTACTTCTGGTAAAACCGATGAAAAAGCTGATGGGGAATGTGCATTAACAAACGGCTGAATACACGCTACGTGTGTTTGATGTGAGACGGTGTGATCCTACATCCCTTCTCATTTTAAAAAATCGTAAAGAAAGGGCTGCCAAGGGGTAAGCCCTTTTTTATTTCTTTTCGTCTTCACACGATCCTCACAATTCCAACCTATCCTCAATTCATAATCCATGAAACGAAAGGAGGATGGTATGGCAATAGAGTTAATTGATAAACATGTTTTTATTTTTGGAGGTGGTGAAGCGGAAGGCAACCGCACCATGAATAAGCTACTGGGTGGAAAGGGAGCCAACCTGGCCGAAATGTCGGCTATTGGGCTTCCGGTGCCTCCGGGTATGACGATTTCAACCGAAACCTGTCATTATTATTCAGAAAACAAGAAGCATTGGCCGAACGGTTTGGGCGATCAGGTGAGAGAGGGTATCCGGTTTATAGAACAACAAATGGAAACCAAATTTGGTGATAACAAACACCCTTTGTTGGTATCTGTTCGGTCCGGAGCAGCCATTTCGATGCCCGGTATGATGGATACGGTACTTAATCTGGGATTAAACGACGATACCGTACACGGGTTAATTGAACATACCCAAAACCCACGATTTGCATACGATAGCTACCGCCGATTTATCGATATGTTTGGTGATGTGGTTATGGGTATTCCTCACTCCAAGTTTGAAGAAGCCATTGAAGTACTCAAAGAAAAGAAAGGCGTAGAGAACGATACTGATCTTAGTGCCGATGATTTGATGGAACTAGTAGACCAATACAAAGCCGTTTACCGGCATGAAACCGGCTACATGTTCCCAAATGATCCGTATGAGCAGCTCGAACTTGCAATCAATGCCGTGTTCAATTCATGGGATAGCGACCGTGCGAACAAGTATCGCCAAATCAACCACATTACCGGTTTGCTGGGCACCGCCGTTAACATCCAGGCCATGGTTTATGGTAACATGGGTGACGATTGTGCGACTGGTGTATGCTTCACCAGGAACCCGTCTAATGGGGATGCTGAGCTATACGGGGAATACCTGATTAATGCCCAGGGTGAAGATGTGGTTGCTGGTATCCGAACCCCAAACCCAATTGTAGAACTTAGCGGCGAAATGCCCGAAATGCACACCCAATTGCTGGAATTATCCAATAAGCTGGAAAAGCATTACGGCAACATGCAGGATATTGAGTTCACCATCCAAAAAGGAAAACTATATATCCTTCAAACCCGAAACGGAAAGCGTACCGGTGCTTCTGCCATCAAAATTGCGGTTGATATGGTGAAAGAAGGTATGATTAACCGTCGTCAGGCGGTAAAAGCCCTCGTAGAACCCGGTCACCTCGATCAGTTACTGCACCCCCAGATTGATACCAGCAAAATAGATGAAAAGCTGATCCTGGGTGAAGGCTTACCGGCATCGCCCGGAGCGGCTGTTGGAAAAGTCGTATTCAGCTCGGAAAAAGCTGAAGAATGGGCTGAAGCAGGTACTCCGGTGGTACTGGTCAGAATTGAAACCTCACCTGAAGATGTAGGTGGTATGTCGGCTGCTGAAGGAATATTGACCTCCCGGGGTGGAATGACCAGCCATGCTGCGGTAGTAGCCAGAGGCTGGGGTAAACCATGCGTGGCAGGATGTAACGATATCGTAATCAATTACGAGCACCTCTCATTCACCAATGGAGTGGAAACCATTCACGAAGGAGACTGGATATCCATTGATGGTACCAGCGGAAAAGTATTTGTCGGCCAGAACGAGGTTAAAAAACCCGAAATGGACGCCAATTTTGAAACCTTTATGAAATGGGTGGACAGCTTCCGGGAAATGGAAGTACGAACCAACGCCGACAGCCCGGCCGATTCCATGCGCGCCCGGGAATTCGGTGCAGAAGGTATTGGATTGTGCAGAACGGAGCATATGTTTTTCGGAGAAGAACGTATTTTAGCCATGCGCAAGATGATTGTTTCTGAAACAGAATCTCAGCGGCGGAATGCTCTGAACGAACTGCTCCCCTTCCAAAAGGCTGATTTTAAAGCCATTTTCCAGGCCATGCACGGATTGCCCGTTACCATACGGCTACTTGACCCACCGTTGCATGAGTTTATTCCGGAAGAAACGGAAGAACTACGCAAAATCGCAGACGACCTTGGCCTTACGTTTGAGCGATTCTATGAATTAGCACGCTCACTCAAAGAGTTCAATCCTATGTTGGGTCACCGTGGTTGCCGGTTGGGTATTACCTATCCCGAAATAACCGAAATGCAGACACGCGCTATCCTCGAGGCTGCGGTTGAACTGAAAAGCGATAACGTAACCGTACTTCCTGAAATCATGGTACCTCTGGTAGGAACTCCTCAGGAATTCCGCAGCCAACGTATGGTTATCGATAATACAGCCAGTAAAGTGTTTGAGGAAATGGGTGCATCCATCACCTACAAAGTGGGAACCATGATTGAGATACCCCGTGCTGCCCTGGTAGCTTCTCAAATAGCAAAACAAGCCGAATTCTTTAGCTTTGGAACCAACGATTTAACCCAAATGACCTTTGGTTACAGCCGGGATGATGCCGGTAAATTCCTTGGTGAGTATCTGCGCCAGGGTATTCTTGCCGAAGACCCATTCCAGGTAATTGACCAGGAGGGTGTTGGTAAACTGATTACTGCTGCTACCAAACGCGGACGAAAACAAAATCCGGATCTTAAGATTGGAATTTGTGGCGAACATGGTGGCGAGCCTAAATCGGTAGAATTCTGCTTTAACGAAGGGCTGAACTACGTTTCCTGCTCTCCGTTCCGGGTTCCTGTAGCCAGACTGGCATCAGCTCAGGCAAGCCTGAATAAGCAATTAAAAGCAGTTAGTTAACTTAAAAAGCGGCCACGATCCCAAATCCTAACGTGAGGAGATCGTCGTACACAAAAGCCGCATCAATCTGAAAAGAAGGGGTCACCAAAAAGGTGGCCCCTCCTTCTATAAAATCGTTCTGATTTTCTCTCCACTGATGGGTATATCCTCCAAAAACAGCCCATTCCCGGGTTAGCGCATACGTAGGGATAGTGCTAAACGAAAAACCGGATGCTCCATCATGCTCCCAACTGCCCCCAAAGCTAAGGTTGGTGCTCAGACTCCATGCCGAGTTAAATCCAATATCATTCAATAGCAACAATTCGCTGGTCGTTTCCGACCCTTCTCCAAAAACAGGGGTCTGAGTAATCCCAAGAATACCAACGTGTGCACGACCGTTTAAAAGCGATCCTAACGCATACTTAACACCTATACCCTTATTACTCCATCTGGTTTCTGCATCCGAAATAAGAATGGAACCCGCCCATGCCTGAACCTCGAGATGTTCGGATAGTCCAAAGCGGAGAGTTAAGGCGCCGATATCCGATGCATCGGTATTCAGCAGTACCCCAGATTCAATCATTAGCTGTTGAGCATCTGCTGTGAACGAGGAGTAAGTAGCTCCGGCACGATCGGCATTGACTTGTCGGGCATGGACCGATGAGTAAACCATACCAATTACAGGCAGTATGAGGAGGAACCGTAGTTTGTTCATATCTTACTTGAATGAAGAAAAAAGAGCATAAAGAGGTTATTCAGAAGGCTCCCATCACCGCTATTGCCACTCCTGTTGGTGAAGGTGGAATATCAGTGATACGGGTATCTGGTAAACACTCTATTTCGATCATTGATGGAGCTTTTCGTGGGAAATCTTTAATCGATCAGCCCAGTCATACCGTTCATTTTGGTACAATTACTGATGCTAAAGGAGCTCCGGTTGACGAAGTGTTAATCACGTTATTTCATTCCCCACGGAGTTATACGGGAGAAGAAACGGTAGAGATTTCCTGTCATGGTGGAGTCCTGGTTACCCAAACCGTACTGGAAACGATACTGGCCTTAGGCATTAAACCTGCGGAACCCGGTGAATTCACTCAGAGAGCATTTCTGAATGGTAAACTCGATCTGGATCAGGCCGAAGCTGTAGCTGATCTTATTCATGCCAAAAGCCGAAAAGCTGTGGATGCAGCCCATCAGCAATTGGAAGGAAAACTGGGTAACCATATCCGTGAATTCAGGCAACAGCTGATTGATGCTACAGCTATGATCGAACTGGAACTCGATTTTATAGAGGAAGACGTAGAATTTGCCAATAAGCCGGAGTTAACCCGTTTGCTTACTGAATTGGATACCGAACTACAGGCTTTGCTGAATACCTACGAAACAGGACGATTGGTAAAGGATGGAGTAAAAACCGTCTTAATCGGTCGTCCGAATGCCGGTAAGTCCACACTGTTGAATGCCTTATTAGGTACCGATCGCGCCATTGTAACCGATATTGCCGGTACCACCCGGGATACGATTGATGCAGACTGGAGTTTTGATGGCTTACTGTTCAAACTCACCGACACCGCAGGCCTTCGGGATACGGATGACAGGGTTGAGGCTGAGGGAGTGCGCCGGTCTAAACAAGCCCTCGACAATGCGGATATCGTGGTATACCTTAAAGAATTGACCGCTCCCTTTTCAGATACGGAGCGTCAGGAGGTGGCCACCCTTCAAAAACAAGCCGGCGAAACACCCTTTTTATTGGTAGGAACCAAAGGAGATATTGAACCCAATACAGAGTGGCGGGTTCATTTTGATGTGAAAATATCGGCTAAAACTGACGAACGTTTAGACCTCCTTAAAAAGCTACTCAAAGACCGGGCGCTGGAAAACAAACACTACGATGCATCCAGCGTGCTGGTTACTTCAAGCCGTCACCGGGACGCACTTCAAAAAACAAAAGACCATGTGTTAGCTGCTATTTCGGGGCTGGAACAGGATCTTACCGGCGATTTTCTATCCATTGATCTCAGAGCCGCTTATAAAGAACTGGGTACCATTACGGGAGAAATTACCAACGAAGATATTCTCGATTCCATCTTCTCCCGGTTTTGTATTGGGAAATAACTACTTCTCCTGAAGCACCTTATGTACTTCCAGAGGACGGTCGGTGGCAAGAATATCGGCTCCATTTCTATAGAACTCCAGGTAGAGCTCATCTCCGCGGGCTTCGGTGCTGCGATCTAAATTCCCCAGTGTACCCAATATAGTCCAGATTCCATGAGCCTTTAAGGTGTCAAAAATAGCAGGCTCAGGCTCTCTGGTACCCATAAATCCTAACATTCTGTTGTAGGGTATTCCAGACTTCTTAAGCTGTTCCCAGGCTCCAAAACTACCTGCGGATACAGAAATCATAACATCCGCATTCTGCCGATGTACGTACTGTGCGTCTTCCATACGATAGGTAATCACCGCGGCGTAACGGGATGCATCATATCGGTTGATGGCATCCAGAACCATATCAAAAGGAACCCCTCTTTTAATATCCAGGGTGAACAATGCTTTTCCTTTTCCCCATGCTAAGGCTTCATCCAGTGTGGGTATTTTGAAAGTCGTTTCATTCCCCTCATTATCAACCAGGTACAACGATTGAAGGGACTGATAGGTGGTTTCGCTTACCCGGCCGGTACCTGTCGTCGTTCGATCAAGCGTGTAGTCGTGCATCAATACCAACACACTATCGCGGGTCATCATCACATCACACTCAATGAATGCCGGTGTATGGTCAATGATATTCTGAAAGGTTTCAATTGCATTTTCGGGATAACCCGGATAAGGGCCGCCCCTATGTGCACTGATCAAGGCATATCCGGCATCACTCCACTCCGGAAAACGGGTTAATGATTCGGGTACAACAAACTCCGGGGTGTCAACTTCCTGACTGTAAGCCAGAAAGGGTATAAGGCTCAGGAGTAATACCGGAAACAGATACCTGATTTCTTTCATGTTTGTACTATGGTTTTTTGAATAGTGGTGAGTGGTAAAGGTAGCTTTTGTGCTGGAAATGCATGCAATGGAATTTTACCCACTTTAAAGTGATTGAGGGGCCAGTATTGTCGTATTTTTAAGGCTAATTCTTCATACCGGCATCCATGAGTATCACCAAAGAACACGTACTAACCGCTCTATCAAACGTTCTTCATCCTGAAATAAAAAGAGATATCGTTTCCCTGAACATGGTTCAGGATATCATTACACAAGAAAAGTACATTTCCTTTACACTTGAGTTCCCCAATAAGGATGAGAACCTCGAGACTCAGATAAAAGAACGTTGCACAAATGCCCTGTATCAATTCGTTGATGCAGATGCTGTGGTAGATATACAGACGGCCATCAATCTTTCTCTTAAAGAACAACAGGCGCCTGAGCAGCCGGCTCCTCAGCAAGGTGTCTTAGGTGGGGTAAAAAACATCATTGCTGTTGCCTCTGGGAAAGGTGGGGTAGGTAAATCGACGGTAGCGGTGAATCTGGCAGCAGCGTTAGCCAAACAGGGTCATTCCGTAGGGTTAATGGATACCGATATTTACGGTCCGAGTATTCCTACCATGTTTAACCTGTTTGACCGCCCTAATATCACTACACAAAAAAAGTTAATCCCTCTTGAAAAATACGGCATCAAAATGGTGTCTATGGGGTTTTTAGTGGATGTAAATCAAGCCATGGTGTGGCGCGGTCCGATGGCCACCAGCGCCATTAAACAGTTTATGAGCGAAGTGGAATGGGGCGAACTTGACTTCCTGGTGCTAGACATGCCCCCCGGAACCGGCGATATTCAGCTTACCATTGTACAATCCGTTCCACTAAGTGGTGCAGTAATTGTATCCACTCCCCAAACCGTTGCCCTGGACGACTGCCGCAAAGGAGTGGCGATGTTCCAGAAAGTGAAGGTTCCTGTACTCGGCGTTATTGAAAATATGGCCTATTTTGTGCCACCCGATATGCCGGACAAAAAGTACTACATCTTTGGCCAGGGCGGAGCCACTGAGCTTGCCGGTGAGCTGAATGTACCCGTTTTAGGCGAGGTTCCACTGGAGCAGCCCGTTCGTGAGGGGGGCGATAATGGTCTTCCTATTGTGCTCTCTGAGATAGATTCTCCAGCCGCAGAAGCCCTTCGAAAAGCATCTCTGGCTATGCAGGAAGAGCTTATTCACCGGAAAGAGGAAATCGGCAGCACCAAGAAGGTGGAGATTAAGTTCAGACCATAGCACAACACGCTAATTGGTCTTTATCGAACCAACAGTTTTAGGGGTGTTATTTTCAGCGGAGTACTTTTTTCAACAAATATTTATTGAAAAACAATAAATATTTGTTGATTATCATTATTCTATTATCTTGGTTTAACCGTAATCACTGTTACGTAAGTACCGCTGGTGCTAAACTAACCGTTACCCCTCACGTTAATTAACCTGGATATGAAACATAGAAAAGTACCCTTCCGAGTTCTCACTGCCCTTTGTGATCTCGCTTTTATCTCACTTACTGCAAAATGCATTCTTGTTTTAGTCGCTTTGTTTACGAAAGAATACACGCCACAGACTCTGGAACGTATTAACCTCTTGGTTCAGCTGGCCGAATCAATGGGGTACAGCATCGTTTTTTGTTCATTGAGCATCCTGCTTAGAAAAGCCATGGAGCAACGGCCTTTTCAGGGACAAAATATCCAGATCATTTACTTTATCGCATTCGTGTTTTTTGCCTTTGGAGCTATTCTGGTTTTCATCAAAATTGCCTATAAAGAAACACTGGATGTAGTAACGGTATATCCCGGATTCATTGTTCATACGCTGGCTACTCACGTCGATCATTTTTTCATGGGTTTATTTGCCATCTGTCTGGCCTATATTTTTAAGGAAGGCTCTCGTCTTGCACACGAAAACCACCTAACCATTTAGTCTATGGCCATTATTGTAAATCTGGATGTGATATTGGCTAAACGGAAAATGAGCCTGACTGAATTATCGGAAGCTGTAGGCGTAACGATGTCTAATTTATCCATTCTTAAAACAGGAAAGGCTAAAGCGATCCGGTTTTCGACATTAGAGGCTATTTGTACAATCCTGGAATGCCAGCCCGGAGATCTTTTAGCATATGAGAGCGAAACACCCGGTCAATCGCATCATAAGTAGATAGCATAAAGAAAATCGCTTCCGCCCGGTAAGGAATAGCTGTGTACGGGGTCTTACTGTTCGAATTACGAACTTCAAAGACCTGAACATGAAAACCGACTTGCCTGAAGAATCGGAATACCTCTCCTCAGATCGGTTTCTGACCCGCTCTGTAAGAGAAATGGAACCTGACGAGCAACCCCGTGAAAAACTCATGCGAAAAGGGGCCGATCATTTATCTGATGCTGAACTGATCGCCATCTTACTTCGCACCGGCACCCGAAAGCTAAACGTAATTGAAACTTCCAGAGCCTTACTCAAAGAATTCAATGGACTAAATCATCTGGTACGAAAAGACTGGCAGCAACTACGCATCATTCCTGGCATTGCCAAGGTGAAAGCAATTACCCTGGAAGCTGCATTTGAGCTCGCCCGCCGAATCCGTGATACGGAAACCAAGGAAGATCCTCAATTCACTTCTCCCGACCTGGTTGCAAACTACTTTGGGCCCAAACTCAGAACACTTACCCACGAAGTATTTATGGTGGTGTGCCTGAACAACAACAAGCATATGATCTGTTACAAGACGATCAGCAAAGGTGGACGCACAGCAACAATCGTAGAGCCGGCTACGGTAATGAAACAGGCTATTATGAACGATGCCTGTTCTGTGATCCTGATCCATAATCATCCTTCGGGAGGCACCAAACCCTCTGAGGCAGACAAATTGATTACGCAACGACTGGTTGACTGTGGCAAACTGCTGGGTATTCCCGTTGATGATCACATTATCATTGCGGGGCAAAAGCACCTTAGCTTTCGCGATAAGAACATGCTTTGACCGTTAATTCTAACGACCAAATGATTATCTTTTGCCAATGAATCTAACCCGGCTATGAAATCCTACATCCAGCACATTGTCACAGAGGCCCTGAAGTCTTTTGAACTTGATCCTATGCCTCCTATTCAGCTCGAAAAACCTAAAATAGAAGAACATGGTGATCTCTCGACCAATATTGCCATGATGCTGGCCAAACCGCTCAGAAATAACCCAAGAGCTATCGCTCAGCAGTTGGTGGATATACTTTCTTTCGATGAAGATAAAATCAGTGCCGTGGAAATAGCGGGGCCCGGGTTCATCAATTTTCGTTTTGCGGAAAACTACCTATACGACGAACTGGCCGTGGTGCTGGAAAAGGAATCTTCATTTGGAAAAACCAGAGAGAATGAAGGTAAAAAGGTGTTGGTAGAATTTGTAAGTGCAAATCCTACCGGCCCTCTGACGGTTGGTCATGGGCGAAATGCGGTGTTGGGCGATACGGTTGCGCGTTTGTTTGAGTGGACCGGAGCAAAGGTGGATCGAGAGTATTATTTCAATAATGCAGGCCGGCAAATGCGCATGCTCGGCTTAAGCGTACAGGCCCGCTATCTCGCCGAATTAAACGAACCGGATGAATTCCCGGAGGGAGGATATGAAGGTGTCTATATCATCGATATTGCTAAGTTCCTGGTAGAAGGAAATGGAAGCGCCCTACTGGAGTCGGATTGGCAGCCATTCAAGCAAGCCGCCGAAGACGCTATTTTTAAAGATATCAGTGCTACTCTGGATCGCATGGATATTCATATGTATTCCTTCTTCAATGAGCATACCCTTTACGAAGATGGTTCTATTGATGGCGTAGTACAAGCATTGCGGGAACAACAACTCGCATATGACGAGGACGGAGCTACCTGGTTTAAAACCACGGAATTCGGCAAAGAAAAAGACACGGTGCTTATTAAGAGCTCAGGAGAACCTACCTACCGCCTTCCGGATATTGCCTATCATGCCCATAAACTGAACCGGGGATATGATATGTGCATTGATATTTTTGGAGCCGATCATATCGATACCTATCCGGATGTACTCTCTGCTTTACGAGCCCTTAACTATGATGCATCTAAAGTGGATGTAGTGGTTTATCAGTTTGTAACCATCGTGAAAGACGGACAGCCTTTCAAAATGAGCACCCGTAAGGCGAATTTTGTCACGCTGGATGAATTGATGGATGAAGTTGGGGCGGATGTTACCCGTTTCTTTTTCCTGATGCGATCTCCCAATACCCACCTCGAATTTGATATCGCACAAGCCAAAGAAGCCGGAGAAAAGAACCCGGTATTCTATCTTCAATATGCCCATGCACGAATTTCCAGCATTCTAAGAAAGGTAGAACAGGAGTACACCTTTTCTGCTCCGGCCAACCTTACGCTGTTATCGCACCCCAGTGAAACAGGGCTGATTAAAGCATTACTTCGGCTTCCTGAGGTAGTCAACCTTTCGGCCAGGAAAAAAGAACCCCATCATATGATTACGTATCTCAATGAAGTGGCCTCTGCATTTACCGGCTTTTATCATGATTGCCGGATTATGGGTGAAAGGGAACAGATCGCTCACGCCAGATCGTCTTTAGCCTCTGCCACAGCTCAGGTACTTCGCAATGGGTTAACGATTCTGGGGATTTCGGCACCAGAACGTATGTAGGTTTTACTTCACCAATACCATCTTCTGTGTTTGAACAGATCGTAACCCGGACTGCTAAGGACATGAAACGGGTAAACTACCGGGTCCCAGTTTCTCCCGGAATGAAGTACACGATTAAAAGCTGAGCGACTAGTTTCACACTTTACCAATTTGGGAAACAAGGTGCTTGTTTGAGTTAACAAGCTAGCTATACCATACTACGCCTTATTCAACCCTGAGGGATCAATCCCTAAATTTGCCAGGTATTTGACCACATATTTTCCAATCACATCAAACTCGAGGTTCACTTTATCTCCCACCGTCTTTTGCTTTAAGTTGGTATGCTCCCAGGTATATGGAATGATCGCTACCACAAACCGGTCGGTTTCATCCCGGGCTACCGTTAAACTTATTCCTTCCACGGTAATACTACCCCTGCCCACAATCATACCTCTGAATGCTTCAGGATAGGCAATCGAGATTAGCCAGCCTGTTTCCTCCGATTCAATATGTGCGATGGTACCAGTCGTATCTACATGACCTTGCACCAGGTGACCTTCAATGCCCGTTTGCAGGGTTAGTGAACGCTCCAGGTTTACCTTTGTGCCTTCTGCAAGCGATCCCATCGAGGTTTTTCTCAACGTTTCTTCCACGCTTTGTACGGTAAACGTCTCATTGTTAAATGCGGTGACGGTATGGCAGGCGCCATTTATGGAGATACTCTCATCAATGTGGCAGTCCGAAGAGAACGAACAACCGATCTCAAATTCCATTCCGCCTCCATTCAAAGAGCGTACTTTTGTTACGGTTCCTACTTCCTGTATAATTCCAGTAAACATAGATGCTAAAAATATCCGGTTAAAAGCATATCGTTACCGATCGGTGTCCATTTCACATCCTTTAGTTCGGCGATATTCTTCATGTTGTTGATACCTAAACCAAGAAAAGACCGGGTGCCATTTCCTAACAATTTAGGTGAAATAAAAAGCTCCAGCTTGTCGACAAGACCTTCCCGCAGTAACGCCGATCCTAACTGTTGGCCGGCTTCAACCAGTACCGAGGTTATTCCACGTTCTCCTATCTTTTTGAACGCCTGACGCATGTCTGTATGCCCTTCGGCCTGACCAACCTGAATCACGTCTCCCCGAAAATAGTTTTGCTGCATCACTTTCAGCATAGGATCGGCATCCGTTGCTGAGGCTGATGCATTCCATGTAACGATCATGGTTTTCTCTTCAAACTTATCAGAAAACACATTCATGGATTTGGGCAATTCATAGGGTCCGTCAACCACAATACGGTAGGGTTGACGGCCAGATACATGACGTACTGTTAAACTTGGGTTATCGGCCATTACCGTGTTCCGCCCTACCAGAACGGCATCGTAAACCGATCGCCAACGATGGACTTGCGTGCGGGCCTGTTTTCCGGAAATCCACTGGGAATCACCATCGGCAGCGGCAATAAATCCATCAGCCGTTTGTGCCATTTTCAACGTCACAAAAGGACGTCCAAACGTTTGATGGTGCACAAAAAACTCATTTAGCTGTTCGGCCTCTTTTTGGAGTATTCCTTCCGTCACTTTTTTGCCGGCGTTTTTAAGCTGTTCTACGCCTTTTCCATCCACCTTCGGATTAGGATCGCGCATGGCAATCACTACCTCTTTTATGGGTAATTTCGATAGCATAAGAGCACAGGCCGGTGTTTTCCCTACATGCGAGCAGGGTTCCAGCGAAACATAAACGGTAGCATTGGCAAGGGCTTCTTTATCCCGAACACTATTAACGGCATTCACTTCTGCGTGCGCCTCTCCGTAGTTCTGGTGCCAACCTTCTCCAATCATATCCCCCTGTTCTGAGACAATAACACACCCCACCATGGGATTTGGAGAAACAAAACCAGCACCTTTACGGGCTAATGCGATAGCATATTGCATCCAGTGGGAATGATCGCGCATATACTAAAAGGGATTTCGATTAATGAACTTGAACTGAAAACAAAAAACCCCACGCAACCATTGCGCAGGGTTTAAAACGATACAAAAAGTTTACACGGCTTATCCGCCAACTAATAACCGATCCCGGTTATCTTCTATATCAGCATCTTCTTTGAGACGCTCCAGCCATACCGTGAGAAAACGCTGGCTTTTCTGTTGTTCCAATTGCTGTGTGGTACGATCACGTGTGATCTGATCGAGGGTTGCTACATCAGCTTGTGTTTTATTGTCTACACGAAACACATATACGCCAGTCGCTCCTTTAAATGGTGCAGACACCTGGCCTGTTTCCATAGCAAAAATTGCTCCCACCATCTCAGGTTCACGACCGGCACCAGAAATAACCATAGCGTTCAGCCGTACATTATCTGCTACAATGACCTCTTTTTCAGTAGCGGTACCAAGATCTTCCAACGAAGTTCCGCCAGTGTATAAGCCCTCGACTTTTGCAAGCATTGCATCTTGGCGTTTTTGTTGCTTCACAGAGTTTTCGATCTGGCTTTGTACTTCAGAGAAAGGACGATACCCCTCATTCTGAACCTCCGTGATTTCCAAGACAACAAAATCGGTACCCAGTTCAATCACATCCGATACATCGCCTTCTGAGCCATTTTCAAGAAAGTTTAATACTTGTTGGCTGGAGCCCATGCCTGAAATAAAGGCATTGCCCTTGGTTGCAAACCCTGACTTCAGGTTAAGTGAACGCTGATTGGCTTCTTCTTCAAAGCTACGCTCTTCCGTAGCAAAGTACTGAAAGTCTTCTGCATCTTCAGCAGCTGCGTCGATGGTAACAGGTAATGCCTCAATCATGTAACTCATAACCGCAAAACGTACTTCGTTTCCACTCTTTTCAATCAGCTTGATGATCGATGCACGCCCAGAATCAAGGAATGGCTCAGAGACCTCCCCTTCATTCAGGTCGAGTACTTGTTTGTACTCTTCTTTCAGATCTCCTTCAGCAACAAATGATCCGTTGTAGGGTATGATTGAACCACGTCGTACCAGGAACAAAGAGTCGTTATCTGACTCAGCAAATGAATCACGTAATTCTCCTACTTCTTTCAGGATCTCCACAGTATCGGTTGCTGTTGGGAGTTTGCTGAATGTAACGTAATTCATCCGGTAGCTTTCTTCCTGCTTGTACCGGTCTTTATTTTGCTCGTAATATGCCTCAAGATCGGCATCAGAAACGACGATCTCCTCGTCTTTTACTTCGTTATATGGAAAGCGAATAAAAGAAATCTCAGCAAATGAATTTTCGCGCACATAGGCCTCTTCTACCTCTATGGAAGAAACCTGAAGACCAGCAGTAACAAACTCAGTGAGCTTTTCCTGACGGCGTTTCTGGCGCAATTGCACTTCGATGGCCTGTGCTTCCTGGGAATATTGCTCATTGGTTAATACCTGTTGTACAGCAACCCGATCAACGGTTCCATCTTCTCGCTGGAAAAACTGACGAATGAGTGGGTCGGGATTATCACCATACACCATATTCAGTAATTCTTCATCGGTAACCGTGATTCCAAGTTCATCCATTTTCTGGTTTAACAACTTGGAGTTTACCAATTCATCCCATACCTGTCCTTCGTATACCGCACGGATTTCATCCGTAAAAGCTGCTCCCGTTTGCTGCGTATACGCTGAGCTGTAATACTCCAGACGACTGCTGTACTCCTGGTAGGTAATAGCTTCACCATTCACAGAGCCCAGTGCAGACGGCCCCTGGTTAACAGCATCAAAAAAATTCACATCGGCCAGCACCCAGATGATTCCAAATGATCCAATCAGGATCCAAAGAATGATAGCGGTACTATTTCTTAACCGTTCCATTACACCCATAACAGGCAACCTCTTTCTAACAAAAAATTAAGTTCTGGTTTGTTTTTGCAGGCGATCCTTAAAAACGCCGTAAGCCTGTAAATATAGCTTAAACCCTATGCAATTAAAAGATGGGTTCGTGAACGAAGCGTTAAAATACGTCCACTAATCGCATATGCTTCAGATACCGCTTTGGGTTCTCGTTTATGTTTTTGATCAGAAGGTTAAGATTAAAGGTCAGGCTGTCCAGATTCTGATACAGACTTTCGTCGTAGAGCAGTTTACCCATTGATCCTTCACCCTTGTTAATCTGGCTTAGAAGTCGATTAATCTCATCGGTAGTCTGGGTCAGATCGGAAGTCATTTCGGTTAGGGCACCGCTGGTTTTTTCAAGGTTTTTAATGACGGTATCCAGCTCTTCCCGGTTTTCGTCGCTTAAGCCGGCCAGTGTATTCATCAGGTCTTTAGCACTGGTCATGATGGAATCGATTTCCTGCTGCTGCTCATCCAACACCTCATTCAACCCATCAGTAAGTTGCTCTACATTTCCAATGGTTTGTTGAATGTTCTCTCCTGCCTGGCCTTGTATCAAACCGTTTACATTATTCAACAGCAGATTAAATCCCTCCATGATCACCGCTACGGTATCTACCAGACCTGTTCCTTTGTCGGTTATCTCTCCCAGCAATCCGCCGTCTAACTCACCGGGAAGCCTGTCTCCCCAATTTATGGTCTCATTCGAAGAACTTTTGATGATCTCAATAGAGGCAGCACCGATCGGTCCCGGTAGTTTCAGAACGGCCTTAGATCCCTTAGGTATGGGAATCGGCTCTGTTATGGTCAACGATACTTCGGTACTGTCGCTTGGAAGCAGACTGAGTTCTTTTACCGACCCGATTTTAAAGCCATTCAGGGTTACAAAATTACCCGGAAGAAGTCCGTCAACGCGCTCAAAACGAGTATAAATAACATTGGTTGCCCCAAACCAGGGTTCATCACGCATTACCCGGAATCCAATCCAGACCACCACAATGGCGGCTAAAACGGTCAACCCTATTTTAAGTTCGTTACTGATTCTACCCAATCTTAGCTCCACTTATTGGTTTGGTTTGAATTTGGTATTCGCTGGCACGAACAAATTTCATCAGTTGAGGATGGTCCTGGTGCTGCATTTCCTGCACGGTGCCGAACCAGCTTAGTTTTTTTTCATCAATAAAGGCCACTTTTTCTGCTACTTCCAGCACGCTATGCATATCGTGGGTAATTACAATCGAAGTAATATCTAACGTACCAGCCAACGATACAATCAATTCATTAATTTCGGATGAAGTCAAAGGATCCAGCCCAGAGGTGGGTTCATCGTACAACAAATAATCAGGTTTCAGAATAACAGCGCGGGCCAGCCCAACCCGCTTACGCATACCGCCGGATAGTTCTGATGTTGCCTTGGGACCAGCCCCTTCCAGGTTTACCATCGCCAGGGCCTCCTCCACATGATCCCGGATCTCACTTTCCGATTGGTTGGTGAAGTAGCGTAATGGGAACGCGACATTCTCGAAGGTATTAATGGAATCGAATAGTGCGGCACCCTGAAATAAAATCCCGAAGCGTTGGCGCATCTTTCTTAGCTCACCATACCGCAAATCAAATACACACCTTCCATCAATAATCACCTCTCCTGCATCGGGATACATTAAAGCGTTCAGGTGTTTGAGTAAGACCGATTTTCCTGATCCCGACTTGCCGATAATGGCCAGTGTTTCTCCGGCTTCAATGTCAAAACTCACATTTTCCCAAACTAGATTGGTGCCAAAGCTTTTAGTAAGATTACGAACCTGGATCATAGCTTATAAAAGAATTGCGGCTAAAATGAAGTCGGCCAGCAATACGTAAACACAACTTAATACGGTGGCTTTGGTGGTTGCTGTACCCACACCTTCGGCTCCTCCAAAGGCGAAATATCCCTTAAAACAGGATATGGAAGTGATAACAAATCCAAATACAAACGACTTGACAAAACCAAACACGACGTCTTCTGCAAAGAAAAAAGCACGTGCTCCTTTCATAAACTCAGCAGCTGGTAAAATGCCATCGAGCGCGCCAGCCAGTATCCCCCCAAAAACACCCAGAGAAGCAGCGGCAACATACAAGACCGGAAACATAAGAATGCCGGCGAGGATACGGGGTACCACCAAAAATGAGACCGAATTGAATCCCATCGACTCCAGGGCATCTATTTGTTCACTAACCCGCATTGTGCCCAGTTCGGTAGATATACGCGCACCCACCTTACCCGCCAGCACCAAACCGGAAATAACCGCTGCAAGCTCGATAATAACCGATTGAGACGTAATGGCTCCAATAATGTATGTGGGATATAGGCCGGTATCCAATTGATACGCGGTTTGAAGGGTAAGCACAGCCCCAGTAAACACACCGGTAAGCATAATGATAGGAATGGATTCATATCCTACCTTGACAAATTCATGAAATAAATTCTTGCGATAGGTACTAAACTCGGTCGATGAGCGTAAAGCCTGGTAGAGTAACTGGCTGTATTGTCCAAATTGCTTAATGGCGTCCATGCGATGAAAGGCCGGATTGGATATGAGTAAACTTCAGATAATTCATGTTATGCCACAGCATTTATTTATATTACGAAATATGACATCCAATTGTGATTTCTAAATCATTATTCGTGCTTAAACGCAGTTTCTTTCCCCTTATTTGTTTGGCTCTTTTTGTGCAACCCCTGGTATTTTCCCAAACAAATACGTCTACCATTTTTCGGTTTCTTGATATCACGCCAACATCGCGGGCATCCGCTCTGGGTGGAAATCATGTCGGTATGTTTGAGGGCAATTTCAGTCTCATGCACCTGAACCCCGCGTATCTTTCCCCTCAGGATAACCGGTCTGTATCGGCTTCTTATGTTAACTATCTGGCTGACGCCAACTTTGGGTTCGCCAGCACCGCCCTGCATATAGAAGATATCGGAACCATTGGCATTGGTATCCGCTATGTTGGGTATGGCGATTTTAACCGATACGATGAATTTGGTAACGAAACCGGGTCCTTCCGATCGGGCGATATCGCTCTTACCGGGGCGTACAGCACCCGTATTGCCACCAACCTTCGGGGAGGAGGGGGCGTTGATCTCATCCATTCTTCGTATGATTCGTTTCAGAGCAGCGCTATCGCAGTTAATAGCGGACTTTTTTACCAGGATGTAGCATCCAATTTCTCCTTTGGACTCTCGGTACGTAATCTGGGCACACAACTTACTACCTTTAACGACCGCAGAGAACCCATGCCGGTAGACGTGTCGATCGGGATATCTAAAAAACCGGAATCCTTCCCATTCCAGCTCAGCCTCACATTACGGCAACTCAACGACTGGAATATGGAAACGGCAACGGAGGAGTCCGATCCCTCACTTCTTAATCAATTCGCCCGCCATGCCGTTTTCGGTGCAGAAACGAATCCTGAAGGTAATCTGATTCTGCGGTTTGGCTATAATCACTTTTTGCACGAGCAAACCAGCACCAGCGATGAGTTCGATTTAGCGGGGTTTTCGTTCGGAGTGGGCATCCGAATCAAAAATATACTGGTAGATATTAGCAGAAGTTCGTACAGTGAGATTGGAGGTATTCTCCAACTCAGTGTAACCTCGTCTTTTCTGTAACTGCGTATGCAAAAGCTGATCAGCTTTTTAAACGATAAACCAACGTTGCGGAACATCGTTCTGGCTACCCTCTTACTCTTGGTCATCTTTACCATAGGTACCATCGGGTATCATTTTCTGGAAGACATGGCCTGGTTTAATGGATTTTATATGACCTTCATTACGATTTCTACCATTGGGTTCAGAGAAATCGGCACCCTTTCTGTGGAAGGACGTATATTTACCATGCTAATTTTTGTGATGGGCATAGGCGTTATTTCGTACATTGCCTCCCAAACCACACAGCTACTCTTCGAAAATGAACTGTTTGCCCGGCGCGTAATGAAAAAACGATTGGAAAGCCTGAACGAACACTACATCATCTGCGGGTATGGCCGGATTGGCCATAGAATAGCTGATACATTCAAAATGGCTGGTCTACAAGTTGTGATCATCGATCATAACGAACAGAAAATTGATCGTGCAAAAAATGACGGGTTCCTCTACATAAGAGGAGATGCCCAGGAAGAGCACATCTTAAATGAAGCCCGCATCACCAAAGCCAAGGCTATTATATGCACCCTTGCCAACGACCAGGATAATGTATTTACCACCCTGGTTGCACGGGAACTACAACCCGACATTTACATACTGGTGCGTACCAACGATGCTAAAAACCGGAATAAAGTGCTTCGCGCCGGAGCCGACAAGGTTATTTCACCTTATGATATCGGTGCCAATCGTATGGCAAACGTCATTCTGCGACCTCATGTCATTCGGTTTATTGAGAGCATCAGCGATGAGTCGCAGCCCGATCAAAGCTTTGAAGAAGTACTCATATCTCCAGGTTCTGCATTTGAAGGTAAAACTCTGGCCGAGATTGACGTACGAAACCAATACTCCATCCTGATTATTGCCATTGTACCTGATGGTGAGCGGATTCGGTTTAACCCGAAAAGTGCCGACAGAGTACATATCGGCGATTCTTTGATTGTGATGGGTAACTATGAAGATATTGAACATTTTAAAGAAACCGCCTGTAACGATACCCGCAGTCTAGCGGAACAGGCAGAGCACTTTGACGAAACCTCCTCATAACTTATGATACGATATTTCACCGCAGGTGAATCACACGGGCCGGGACTTACAGGAATTGTAGAAGGTATACCAGCCGGGTTAACGGTTACAGAAGCAGACATTGCCGAACATCTTTACCGCCGTCAGCAGGGATACGGACGCGGTGGGCGCATGGCTTTTGAAAAGGACAAGGCAATTATTCAATCAGGTGTACGGTTTGCTGAGTCGATGGGTGGGCCCATTGCCCTTTGGATGGAAAACAGAGCCTTCCAAAAAGATAAAGCGGGATGGCCCGTAGTGATGAATAAAGAGCAGGAAGAACAGGATATCGAAAAAATCACCTTACCAAGGCCGGGTCATGCCGACCTGGTAGGTACCTTAAAGTACGGATTTGATGATATACGCCCTGCTATTGAGCGGTCCAGCGCCAGAGAAACAGCCATGCGGGTAGCTTGCTGTTCCATAGCCCGACTGCTATTAAAAGAACTCGGAATTGAAATCGGCGGACACGTTCTCCGGATTGGAGCAGCAGGGTACGACAGCTGGGATTCCGTTCGCAAAAGCGCAGATCCTGTTATCGAACATGGCGCTGAAGCACTCTTCAAAAAAGCAGACGAATCGGACGTACGATGCCTCGATAGTGCACTAAGTACGGCCATGCGAGATGAGATTAAAGAAAAGCGAAAAGCAGGTTCATCGCTTGGTGGAGTCTATGAAATCGTGGTTACGGGCTTGCCCGAAGGCTTGGGGAGCTTTGTACATTGGGACCGTAAAATTGATGGGCTTATCGCACAGGCTATTCTGGGTACCCAGGCCATGAAAGGAGTGGAGTTTGGATTAGGTTTTGAGTCGGGTGCCCGACCCGGGCATAACGTGCACGATGAGATTACCCATGATGGAACCACATTTAAACGCGCCACTAATCGAATGGGAGGAGTGGAAGGTGGAATGACAACAGGTATGCCCCTTATTGTTCGGGGCGTTATGAAACCGATCCCAACCATGCTGAACCCGTTGAGTACAGTGGATATGGCTACCAAAGAAGAAACGGAAACCCGGTATGAACGATCTGATGTATGTGCCTTACCCCGGGCCGTAGTCGTGGCAGAAAGTGTAATAGCACCGGTTCTTGCCAATGCCGTTATGGAAAAGTTTGGTGGAGATTCTATGACTGAACTAAAAGAACGCTTTCTTAATGCTTAAACTATGAGCTCCAGAATGGCAATGCTGGCTAAACGTATCAAAGAGAATCCAGACGATTCCCTTTCAAAGTTTACCCTTGCTCTTGAGTTTATAAAAGCAGGTGATATCTCAAAAGCACAAGCTTTATTCGAGCATCTCCAACATCATGACCCCGAATATGTGGGCACTTACTATCATCTTGGATCCGTTTACGAACAAGTTGGAAATCTCCAACTGGCACAAGCCACCTACAAAAAAGGAATCGAGATCGCCAAACAGCAACACAATACACACACTGCCTCGGAACTTACCGCAGCACTTCAGGTTCTACAGTTACATTTGGAGGATGAACATGATTAAGCCATTTCTATTAGCCCTTTTTGTACTGATCATGAGTGCCACATCCGTACTAGGTCAGCAGAAAAAAACGTATGTGGTTAAACCTGGCGATACGCTATATGGTATTTCAAAAACATTATCTGTTTCCATAGCGGAGATCAAAAACTGGAATAACCTGAGTTCAAACAGTTTATCAGTCGGTCAGGAGCTCACGTACTTTGAAGAAGCACAGCAGACTCCACCTCCTGCTTCCTCCGATGAGCCTTTAGTTACTTCGGCACCCGTTGCTTCAAACACTTTTTATACCGTTAAGAGTGGAGATAATTTGTATACCATTGCCCGTATACACAATATGACGCTGGCCGAGCTTAAAAACCTGAATAACCTTACTTCAGATAATATACAGGTAGGGCAGCGCCTTTCGGTTAAAGAAATTACCGTCGCACCTTCGGTCACCGAATTTTCGGAAGACTCTTCTCCACAAGGAGTATTTACCCGTTACACCGTTAAACGAAACGAAACCCTTTCTTCCATTTTAGCACGATTTTCTATGCAGCAGTATGAGCTACAGGCCCTTAATCCTGCTATAGATCTGGACAGGCTGGACCGGGGACAAACCATTACCATTTTACTTCCACCTTCACGTACATTCCCAAATCCCTACCTTGCTAAAGCCAACCTGCAGGATTTGGGATCCCTCGAAGTACTCACCTATTCTGAAGATGAATTTGGGAAAGTAACGACCTCTGGTGAGTTGTATAATCCTGAACGTTTAACTGCAGCCCATTCCAATATTGCCCTGGGCAGCCTGGTGTATATTGAACGGGATAATTCGGAACAAGGCATCTATATTTTGATTAATGACCGGATAACCACTCCGGGACTGAAACTTTCATCTAAAGCATTTCGAATGCTTGGCCTTTCTGCTGAACAACCTGGTTCAGTAGCCATGTATACCAACCGGCAATGAACGCATTAAAGGCTTACTTCAAGAACACACATACCCTGCTTTACAGCTTTCTGTTCAGCCTTCCGCTACTACTCTTATACGAGATTCTGATTTTAGTTTCTCAACCGTCGGGAGAAAGCATGGTTCGCATAAGTGTGGATGTTTGGATTAAAACCCTCTTTTCCGTTTTTGGTACTTCTACTCTATCGATCACATTACTGGTTGTGGCTGTTCTTAGCGCATTTATCCTTTACAAAGAACGCGATAAGTTTAATACGCTCCGGTTTGGGAACTTCTTCATCTTATTGATTGAATGTACCATCCTGGCTGTTGTGGTGGCTTTTCTAAGTCAAAACATTGTTCAGTTAGTTTTAAATGCAAATGCTTCAGGGGCAGCAGCAGACCTCTCTTACCTCCAGCAAATTGCCCTATCTTTAGGTGCAGGCCTGTACGAAGAGCTCTTCTTTCGTGTACTGCTTGTTTCGGCTTTGATTTGGTTTTTTGACAAGCTCTTCACAAAAAAGTGGGCCTCTATAACCGCTGCTGTCGTTCTTTCTGCGACCCTTTTCAGTGCTGTTCATTACATCGGCTCTCTCGGAGACCCATTTACCATCGGCTCCTTCCTGTATCGGTTTACCTTTGGGCTGTTTCTGAATTTAATCTATGTGCTTAGAGGATTTGGAGTCGCTGCCTGGACCCATGCCATTTACGATCTTTTGGTCATTACGTTCTTCATCTCATAAGATTCTTTCTTACGCTTTCATCGACATTTTCTATTAAATAATGAGCCGGTTTTCCGTTAATCTTAAGACGGAAACATTTCTATATAATATTGATTAACTCATTTGTATAGAAGAAGTTATAGAACTACATTGAGAATGAACGTTCTACTGGATTCTAAATCAATGCCCACCTTATCTCGGGATGAACAGAGAAAGCAACGCGACTTTAATGAGGAGATTATCCCCCATTTAGATGCGCTGTATAATTTCGGGCTTCGCTTAACTACTGACCCAAGCGACGCAGAGGATTTGGTGCAGGATACCATCGTCAAAGCCTACCGTTTTTTCAGCAGTTATGAAAAGGGGACCAATGCCAAGGCCTGGCTATTCAGAATCCTTAAAAATTCATTCATCAATAACTACCGTAAGGTTTCAAAAAAACCGACTGAAGTCGACTTTGACGAAGTCTCGTCCTATTACGAATCGGTAAGAGCAGAGCGTACAGAGACCTCTGATCTCGAAGATTTGATGTATCGAGAGCTGATGGATGATAATTTATCCAAAGCCTTATCTAAACTACCCGAAGACTTCCGTACGGTTGTTCTACTATGTGATGTGGAAGGATATACCTACGAAGAGATTGCCAATATGCTGGATGTTCCAATCGGCACGATAAGATCCCGTTTACATCGTGGACGTAATCTCCTCAAAACAGAGTTGGCCGAATATGCTTCAAAGAGAGGCTATCCCAGCGATTAACATCTATCCTGACGTCTTTTGGACCAACTCAGGTTTTACCAGCCTCATAATAACGCGCATTGTCGTGCCCTTTCCCGCTTCCGAGCGTAATACAAACACATCGCCTTTATGATAGTCTTCCACAATTCGTTTGGTAAGGCTTAATCCAAGTCCCCACCCTCTTTTCTTGGTACTATATCCCGGCCGGAATATATTCTTCAGATCGCGGGGTTCGATACCTGATCCGGAATCTTCAATATCAATGAGTATGCTTTCCTCCGCCATGGAAGACGTAACCGATACAAAACAGACTCCCGATTTATCTTTAATGGCATCCATGGCATTTTTAACCAAATTTTCGATCGCCCATTGAAACAACTCGGGATTAAGCAACACTTCCCCATCAGCATTCAGATCGGTTTTTACTTCAATCCCTCTGCTTAACTTGGGTAATCTCCGTTCCATATACACTACAACCTGTTCCAGAATAGGAGCAATCGGCATTTTCTTCAATTCGGGTTCCGAACCAATCTTTCCAAACCGTTCGGCTACTCCACGCAGCCGATCAATATCTTTTTCGATTTCAGATGCGATATTTGATGCAGTCTGATCAAAGCGGTATTCATCTTTTAATAACTGAATCCACCCAAACAAACTGGATATGGGTGTTCCAAGCTGATGTGCAGCTTCTTTAGCCATACCTACCCAAAGATTAGACTGTTCCGATCGTGTTATGCTCCGGTAGGTTGTAAATCCTATGCCAATAAGAATAGCAAGCAACCCAAATTGAATAAAGGGATAAAAACGAAGGAGTTGTACAGTGGGGCTCTCCCCGTAATACACAAACAGCTTGAATTGCTGTTCCCGGTCGCCAATAACCAGTTCAATTGGTTCGTTTAGTTCGCCATACTTTTTAATCAGGGCATCGGTATCCTCATAAGGACCGATTGCTTTTTTGGCTGTGACAAAACCCTGTTCATCCACCACCACTGCAGGAATATTATGCCTGGCACTATCCAGAATGATGATTTCTTCAGTGACAAAATCCTGGGAGTTTTTTGCGGCTTCAGCACTCGTTATCATCCGTACAATACTATCGGGTACCTCAGGATAAGTTTGGAGCATGCGTGCCGCCGATAAAAGTTTAGTGCTGGTTTGTTCATGTACCGGAAGCGCATTAAACTCGATGGCTTTAGCCCATAACTCCACACTCAGTCGTTCCTGGTTCAGGATCTGAGAAATCAGATATTGGTTGTATAAAATAGAACCTAAACCCAGGGCAATTAAAAGCATTACCAGGGTTAACCTGATCCAGATGGAACGTGCAAAAAGGCTCATCTCATTTTTTTTGGATAAGGTACATAATTGAACCGCATGTGTGCCTCATGTAAAACATACATTTTTCCTGAGTCTTACCCATCGTTTATCTGGTGACGTATTCTAAAGAG